>JACJNW010000017.1 GCA_014695195.1 Cyanobacteria bacterium FACHB-DQ100
AGATTGGCGGGAGATTACGTGTGTGAAAGATGCTGCATAAACTTGAGCGAGACTGACGATTAAGGGAGTTACAGTGCTTAAATTTAAATACTTCCGGTTA
The DNA here is from genome assembly GCA_014695195.1 of Cyanobacteria bacterium FACHB-DQ100. Taxonomy (NCBI): domain Bacteria; kingdom Bacillati; phylum Cyanobacteriota; species Cyanobacteria bacterium FACHB-DQ100. Next base: position 101 of record JACJNW010000017.1, read on the forward strand.
AGTTGATAGTGCCTGCCCAAGTCATACAAACAACAAGGGTCTTTCTGCTCCAATTCCCATCTAAATACAGAAATCCCTAAATGCCCTGTTTTCGCAATTCAATCTCAACCTGGGTAAGGAATATCTCTTGTTCAAGTTGCGTATTCACTGGAAAGCGCTCCCAATCTGAACCAACTCGCAAATCGGCAAATAGCTGGTCATGATTTTGATGAAAGTGAAGAAAGGCATTCGATTTCCAGTAGAAGATTCCACGCTTTTTTTCTTTCAAGCCCTGATATTGACGAAGCTTTACCAGCAATTCTTCTAATCGGTTCAATGCCTTCGAGTCTGCGTGTTTCATCTCCTGGCTCCGATGATGTGTGCAGCTAGATTAAGGAGATTTCTTTTATCTTCAGCTATTTCACGGGAATTGCCAATCCTTGTAGAACCCCAAAGCTCTGACTCTGGCAATTCCTGCAAAATCCTCGTACTGCCTGACCCCAACGAAGTTGAAGGCAGAGTATACTTATGCTTCACGGGTAATCACGGTTACAGGAATGCTGCATACCCGGTCGAGATCGCAGCGTTAAAAGCCGATGAAACGCTAGCAGCAGAGACAGAATTGTGGCAGAGCAAGTACATGAATAATAATCTGAGGGGTACTCGCTATGGATCGACAATCTTATGAAAATCTCATTACAATAGTAAGTAGACAGGTGTAATCAGACTCTCTACCTCAACATAGTGCCTGTATGATGTTTTGTAACTGACACTGCATTGTTAACTCTGTCAACTTAACTATCGTAAGAGAGCGCTACAAAACATCATATATTTGACACACTGGATTTAGATTAGAAGTAACCGGAGTTTGATTGCTCTCATGTTGTTTCTGATTCAGCGATTTGCTCACAAGCAGTCGATTTATTGATCTGCTTGTGTTGACTGAAATGAGGAAGTCAAATGTTAAATCTATCTAAACTAGAAGAATTTATTAAGCCAGAGGCAAATTGTCTGGCAAGTTATGTTTTAGAGATGTTAACCGCGATCGAGGTTGATAAGTTCCAACCGTCGTTTGCTCATCTCCCAAACGATCCCTACTTAGAAGGTAGCTATCGATTTAGGCGGCTCTCTCACTTCAAAATAGTTGGCGATCGATTAATCAAGTTACCTCACCGTCGCTTTTTCCAGAGCAGGCAATGCAACCCATTGTTAGGAGATGTGATTCGAGAGTATCCTGAGCTAGATGATGAGTTAATTCAACTAGAAGATTTTCAACGATTGATTTGGGAGTTTTTCCAGTTCTGCCAACTGTGCTCTACTTCCCAAGAGATTGGAGTTCATCAGATTCGCACGACTGCATCTCCTCAACAATCTGGTAATCCGGCTCCAGAGGGAATCCATCGGGATGGTGTCGATATTGTTGGAATTTTCTCGGTCGATCGCAACAAGATTGGGGGTGGTGAAACTCATCTTTATAAATCAAAAGACGGCAAGCCTCCAGCATTTAGCAAAGTCTTAAATCCGGGAGAACTTCTCGTATTCAGGGATGCTCAATACTTTCACTACACATCGCCTGTCAATGTGATTGCAGGTGAGCAAGGAACCAGAGATGTATTTGTTTTAACCTGTCCAGGACTATTTCCGCCAGATGAGAATTGAGTTTGGAGCGTCCTATGACTGTTTTTGATCTAGATTGGATTCGCGCTCAATTTCCCGCCCTACATCAAGAAATAAATGGGTATCCAGTCGCGTTTTTAGATGGACCTGGTGGGACTCAAGTTCCGCAGGGGGTGATTGATGCGATCGCGAACTACTTGACGACATCAAATTCTAATTTGCACGGAGCTTTTGCGACCAGCGCGCGAACCGATGCGTTAGTAGAACAAGCCCGATTAGCAGTTGCGGATTTTCTAGGCTGCGATAGTGATGAGGTTGTGTTTGGAGCAAACATGACGACGCTCACGTTTGCAATGAGTCGATCAATCGGTCGAGAATTGCAACCCGGTGATGAGATTGTTGTTACTAACCTTGATCACGATGCCAACGTCGCGCCTTGGTTAGCGCTTCGAGAACGGGGTGTAATTGTTCGTACAGTTGATATTTATGAGAACAACTGTACTCTAGACATGCTTGATTTAGAACATCAGATCACGGAACGCACAAAGTTAGTCGCGATCAGTTATGCCTCGAATGCAGTTGGCACGATCAATGATGTTAAACGAGCGGTTCAGTTAGCTCATGCTGTGGGAGCATGGGTGTTTGTCGATGCAGTTCACTATGCGCCCCATCGGCTAATTGATGTACGATCGCTAGAGTGTGATTTCCTCGTTTGCTCTGCCTACAAGTTTTTTGGGCCGCATGTTGGCATTCTCTATGGCAAACGAGAGCATTTAGCTCGGCTACAGCCTTACAAGCCTCGTCCTGCTTCTGAAGAAGTTCCATTTCGGTGGGAAACAGGAACACAGAATTTTGAGGGGCTTGCGGGAGTTGTGGCAACGATCGAGTATTTAGCTGAGTTAGGGAGGCACGTTTCACCGATCGTTACAAATCGGCGGAGTGCTCTTGTTGCGGCAATGCTAACAATTCAGAACTATGAGCGATCGCTGTCTGAATATTTGATCCCTCATTTGCTAAAAATTCCTGGGGTGGCTCTCTACGGCATCACAGAGCGATCGCAATTGACCTGGCGCACGCCAACGTTCGGAATTCGCATTGCTGGCTATTCTCCTTTTGAAATTGCAAGGATATTAGGCGATCGCGGTATTTTCATCTGGAATGGGAACTTCTATGCTCTGAATCTCACTCAACGGCTCGGAATTGAGGAAAGTGGAGGATTGTTGCGAATTGGCTGCACTCACTACAACACGATCGCGGAAGTTCAGCGGTTATTGCACACGTTGCATGAGGTTGCGGAACGCTTAGTGACAATCTGACTCTCTGATCGGGCTAGTTGTGCAGAAATCTGTTAAGCAGACACCGAAGCAAGGGAAGTGCTTGAATTCTCAGCGATCGGTGACTCAGCTTTGGAAGCTCGATAAGTGATCTGTTTATACTCAGGTGAGAGATTTTCAGGTTCATAGAGTGAGCTTGAATTGCTTAAATAGTCAGTCTCCGATACTGAGGTCATGAGCTTCCAATACTCAAGTCATGAGCCTAAATTACTCAGGTTATAAGCGAGGAAAATGAGCTGACTACAATCTCATTACGGCTGATCGCATTCGGTCGATCGCGATTTGAAGATTCTCTAGTGAATTGGCATAAGAAATTCTGAGATAGCCATCGCCAAATTTGCCAAACGCTGTTCCCGCGAGTAGTGAAACGCCCGCTTCATTGAGAAAGTAATCCGCTAGTGCGTTACACGACAAAGGTAAATTTTTCACATTTGGGAACACATAAAATGCACCCGCAGGCTTTAGGCAATGAATCCCTTCGATCTCGTTTAAACCATCGACGACAGTATCTCGTCGGCGCTGAAACTGAGCGACCATTTGATCTACAAATTCTTGTGAGCCTCGAAGAGCTTCGATGCCAGCAATCTGAGTAAAGGCGCAAGTGCAAGAGTTGCAATTAATCATGAGACGAACGATTCCCTCAACAAGGTGTTTAGGAACAACACCATAGCCGAGCCGCCAGCCGGTCATTGCATAGGTTTTAGAATGACCATCAAGCAGGATAGTGCGAGATTTCATACCCGGAAATTGAATCAGGCTAATGTGCTTACCTTCATAGAGAATCCGAGAATAGATTTCATCGGAGAGAACATAGAAATTATGTCGATCGACAAGTTCTGCGATCGCGACTAAATCTTCAACTTGCAGCAATCCCCCTGTGGGATTTTGAGGAGAATTGAGAATGAGTAAGCGAGTTCGATCGGATATTGCATTGACCAAATCATCTAAATGAAAGCGAAACCCGACTTCTTCGCGTAGCGGTAAAGGAATTCCTCTAGCACCCACAAAATTGATCACCGATTGGTAAATCGGAAAGCCTGGATCTGGGTAAATTACTTCATCTCCTTCATTCACTAACGCCATTAGCGTGAAGAAGATAATCGGCTTAGCTCCAGGTGTAACGACAACTTCGTCTGGGTGAATCTCAATATTTCTGGTTGTCGAAATATGTTCAGCGATCGCTTCTCGCAATGCTAACAAACCAGCTGCCGGAGTATAGCCTGTATAGCCATCTTTCATTGCCCGAAATGCTGCTTCACAAATTGGGAATGGAGTCGGAAAGTCTGGTTGCCCAATTTCTAGATGGATAATTGATCGTCCTTGAGCTTCTAGCTGTTGTGCTTTGGCAAAGACATCAAAGGCGGATTCTGTTCCTAATCGACTCATTCGTTCTGCAAGTTCCATGCGTTACACCCTCATGAGGTAAATTGTGTTGAACTGATCGCGCAGAACTCGCCGCATTACTTTGTTTGATGAAGTGCGAGGCAAAGCCTCTACAATCACCAAGCCCCAAATTTTGAACAACGGATTGAGGCGTTGAGCGATCGCTGTTTGTAACAATGCTTTGAGTTCTGCATGTGTTTTCTGAATGTTAGGCTCAACAACTGCATAAACAATAAGCTGGCTCGGTCCGCCTTCAGAAATCACTACACCTTGAGCATTGCGCGGAGTGCTAATTGCTGCCGTTTCACGAATGCCTGCAACCGTGTTTAGCACTTGTTCAATTTCTGCAGAACTTATTTTAATTCCACCCAAATTCATTGTGTCGTCCACACGGCCGCCCATCTGATAGTAACCATTCGGCAATCGCTTCAGATAATCACCATGACGACGCAAGGACAATTTATCAAGACCATCAGCAAAATAGATCTGATGATGGTCTTTATTTAACAATTTTGTAGAAAGTCCGATCGCAGGGGGAATGATAAAAGCTTCCCCTTCATTTGCAGAACAACCATCAGCATCCAGAATTGTAAAATCCAAGCCTAGTGCAGGCGTTGTGAAAGTTGCTGGAATACAAGGCTGAACAAGAGTGCCCGTGATGTAAGCTCCGCCAATTTCAGTACCACCGCAGTATTCAATGATTGGCTTGTTGTCTGCGAGAGACATCAAGTACCGCATATCTTGAGAATTAGAGCATTCGCCTGTCGAACTAAACGCTTTAATTGCGCTCCAATTCAGTCCCCGCATACAATCGGTCGTTTTCCAAACTCGGACTAAACTCGGCACAACACCCAGGATAGTGACCTGAGCAGCTTGGATAAATTGACCATATTCTCGCGTCGTCGGTGCGTCGTCATAAAGCGCGATCGTCGCGCGGTTAATCAAGCTTGCATAGATCAGCCAGGGCCCCATCATCCATCCTAAATTGGTTGACCAAGCAACAACATCACTGGAATGAATATCTTGGTGCAGATGCCCATCCACTGCACATTTGATCGGTGTTGTTTGTGTCCAGGGAATTGCTTTAGGATCTCCGGTTGTGCCAGAAGAAAACAGGATATTGATGTGTGCTGTGGGAGATGTTGGAGTTGCATCAAAGACTTCATTCGTACTGAGAAAATCACTCCAAGTTAAGTCATGCGATCGCAATTCAACTGTTGAAGCTGGATGTTGAGAAAGTACGATCGCTCTTGGAGCCTTAGCTTCAACAACTTTGTGATATAGCGGTAGCTGCTTTCCACCCCGATAAATAAAGTCCTGAGTAAAAATTGCTTTGGCGTTCGCAATACGTAACCGAGTTGCAATTTCGATCGCTGCAAAACTATCCGCAATCGACACGACGACACAACCCGCTTTGATAATTCCTAAGTAAATTGCTACGGATTCAGCAGTCATCGGCATCGCGATCGCAATTGCATCACCAGGCTGAAATCCTAAATCTAGTAAGCTATTCGCAACGCGATTCGTAAGGGACTGTAATTCCTTGTAAGTCCAAGTTTGGAGCGAACCGCCTTCTGCTTGAAAAACGATCGCGGTTTTGTCTTCACTAGCTTGAAAACAGCTTTCAACAATATTCAATCGAGCATTCACAAGCCATTGCGGAAATTCTACACCCTGTGATAAGTCAACAATCTGCGTATACGGCTCCCGAAAGCAAACTCCAAGCCGTTGAATCATCACCTCCCAGAAAGCCGCTCGATCGCGAATTGACCAAGAATGCAACTCTGAATAAGTGCGAATGTTCAAGTCCCGCATCAGCACTGCAATGTTTGTTGCCTGAATTTGTTCGATTGATGGAACCCAAGCGGGAGCTAACTCTTGGTGCATTGTTGCTTCCTCAATCATTGCGATCGTGCTCCAACCCATTCCAAAAAACTGCGATCGCATCTAGAATTTGTTGCCCTCCCTGAATGAATTTAGCGCGATCGAACTCTGGCTTGAAGTACACGGCTTCGAGTTCTTCTAAAGTATGTTCTGCATGTTGAGCCTCCACGCGATTATGCCAAGTGAAGAAAGCTAAATGCAGTTGTGGATGCCGAGTTCGTTTGATGCGCGTCAATCCATCTTCTAGCTCTTGCCAGAATCCTGCTGCTGCCCAATTTTCAACTGCAAAGCTAGCACCCTCCGCCACATTCGGATCATCACTTCCATAGAGACGCTGCAATTCATCACAAAAGTGTAGCGTGGTCGAGCTACCGTGCTTCCGTTGACCAATCTCCTCATAGTGCAAGCCAATTCCTTCTGCAACAGTCGCTAACCACTCAAAATGAGCTGCCCGAAAGCGACAGATTCCGCCATCAACAGTTCCTTCTGTGCTAACCACTTCAGGATCACCTTCTCGATCTTTTTCCTCCTCTGTTTTGAACGTTTGTGCGTTGTCTGTTGCTTGCAACTTACGATAAATAACGCCTAGCTCATTCAGTAAAACCTCGCGGCTTGCTCGCGATTGCTGAAGCGTTGGAGAGTTAATGACTTTCAATAATGCTGCTATCAGAAATTGATTCGAGAAAACAGAAAACTGACGAATAAAATGTTGTAATTGCTCATCTGTGGCGTTGCCTGCTTGGAACCAGCGAGTATAAGCGTTATCAGTAATGATAGGATGCCGCAAAAAATCACGCTCAACTTGGTGAAGAAAGTCCTGGAAGTCATCAACTTGTTGCTGCGTTAGTTTCCCCTGATGCAGGCGCTCCTGAATTCGATCAGAGATAGATAAGCGTGTAGAGATAGTGAGAACCGGAGCCATAGAGAGTTTCCTCCTTGTGAAACGAATCTGGGACTGCCCTCAAGCAACCCAACTGTAGAGATATTGCATGTCCTCTAGGTCAACTGCTTGTCGAGTCAGTTTTAGCGGATGAAACGTGTCGATCATGACCGCGAGTTCATCAGTGCGCTCTTTGCCGATCGAGCCTTCATACATGCCTGGATGTGGACCATGCGGAATGCCGTTCGGATGTACCGTAATCGACGCTCGCTCAATCCCCTTACGAGACATAAAATTTCCCTCGACATAGTAGAGCACTTCATCAGAATCAACATTGGAATGATTGTAAGGTGCAGGAATGGCGAGCGGATGGTAGTCAAACAACCGAGGGACAAACGAACAAATGACAAATCCTGGTGCTTCAAACGTTTGATGCACAGACGGCGGTTGATGGATGCGTCCGGTCACAGGTTCAAAGTCAGCAATGTTGAAGGCGTAAGGATAGAGATAGCCATCCCAACCCACCACATCGAGTGGATGATGATGATAAAGATAGGTCGTAATGCGATCGCGAGCCTTTACCCGCACTTCAAACTCGCCCATCTCATCGTGAGGAGTTAAGGTTTCTGGTGGGCGCAAATCTCGCTCACTATAAGGTGCATGTTCTAAAAATTGACCATAACGATTCAGATACCGAGCAGGCGGCTCGATGTGTCCTTGTGCTTCGATCACTAACATGCGTTGAGTCGTATTGCTTTCAGGCAAAACTCGCCACATGACTCCAGTTGGAATCACCAAATAATCCCCCGGATGATAGTGCAACTGACCGTACTGGCTTTCTAGTAACCCACTCCCTTCATGAACAAAGATGACTTCATCACCGTGAGCAAATCGATACCAATACGACATTGGCTCTGTGGGTTGTGCGACTGAAATACAGACATCTCCATTTGCCATTAGAGGAATGCGGGATGAGATCGCATCTCCTTCACTCAATGCTTTCTGCGTCCGCAAATGACGATGCCGGAGTGCCCCGAACTCTTCAAACTCCAGCGAGATCGTCCGTTCTAGAAACACCTTATACACTTGCGTTGGCGGGTACAAATGATAGAGCAGCGATTGAATACCCGTAAAGCCGTGAATGCCCATCAATTCTTCGTGATAGAGCGAACCATTTGGCTCACGAAATTGGGTATGTCGCTTGTGGGGAATTGTACCGAGCTGGTAATAGTACGTCATTGCTTGATACCGTAATTTCTAACTTCTGCCTAGAGATTTCCTCGAAGGGCTTGTTCCCGTTCGATCGCCTCAAATAAAGCTTTGAAATTGCCTTCGCCAAAGCTTTGAGCACCATGACGCTCAATAATTTCAAAGAACAAAGTAGGACGATCCTCAACGGGCTGCGTAAAAATTTGTAATAGATAACCCTCCTGATCGCGATCGACTAAAATTCCGAGTTCTGCTAGACGCTCGATCGATTCATCAATCTTGCCAACTCGTGTTTCTAAATCTTGGTAGTAGGAGCTTGGGACATGCAGAAACTCAACGCCTGCCTGCTTTAATTTTGTGACCGTTTCCACAATATTGTGAGTTGAATAGGCAATATGCTGCACTCCAGCCCCTTGATGAAATTCCAAATACTCCTGAATTTGAGATTTTCCTTTCCTTAAAGCAGGTTCATTAATCGGGAGTTTTATCTTGCCAGAGCCATCTTGCACCACTTTAGACATCAACGCTGAATACTCAGTCGAAATTGCTGCGTCATCAAAGTGAACTAATAACTGAAAGCCCATTGTGTCAGCAAAAAACTTCACCCAATGTTCCATTGCACCTTGTTCAACATTGCCGACAATGTGATCAATGGTTTGAAGTCCTGCTTCATGATTGGGCGAAACTGCATGTCGAGGTTGAAACTGGGGTGCAAAAATGCCTCGATAGTTCTGTCGATCGACAAACTTGAGAATCACATCTCCGTAAATATGAATCGCTGCATATTGCAGAATTCCCGTTTCATCTTCTGCAAGAGTCGGTGGCATCGCAGCGATCGCCCCTCGCGCAGTCACTTGTTGATAAGCATCCGCTACATTAGGTACTTGTACTGCAATAACAGCGACATGATCGCCATGCTTCAGTACACTCTGAGCAATCGGATGATCAGAATTAAGCGCTGTACTTAGAACTAATCGAATTGCGCCTTGCTGCATGACATACGAAGCAACTTTGCGACTCCCTGTTTCTAAGCCTCGATACGCTGTGTTTGTGAATTTGAAGAAAGTTTCATAAAAACTTGCTGCTTGCCTTGCGTTACCAACATGGAACTCAAGGTGATCAAAACATAAAATGGGAAATAACTCAGCCATTAGGCTCCTCCTGAACAGAGGAAAGATAGTAACGCCTAAAGTAGCTAGCAACTGTAAAGAAGGAGTTGTGAAAATTTGTGAATCTAATTGCAGCTACCAAGCGGATTTGAAGCGGTGTTTAGGTTGTGGATTCCTAAGGCTTCTCAAGATCAGGTTACTAAACCAATCTGAGAAGCCATAATTAAATTATAGATTTAACTTTTCGGAGTTGCTAATCACAAGGATAGATTTAAGAGAGTGCTTAAGACATAAATCAAATCTCCTGCCCAGATTGTTAATTAAAGGAGGTGCAGCCGAGTGTTAACATCGCTCAAACAACTTCTTGCGCGGATTGTAGACTATGCTGGAATCTTTCCCCCTGCACAGCTAAGCCTACCTGAAGCAATAAATATTTACGATCGCGCTCACGCTTCTCCACATTGCTGGATGCTCGATCGCTTCGTTTTGCCTGCTACTCTCCTTCCAGAGTTCATCAAGCTTTTGCCTTCTGAAGATGCCTCTTCATCTCAGCCCTGGTCATTAAGCGTGATTGTGTCTGGAAACTGGCGATCGGAATTGGAGCAGATATATCAAGCAACTAAAAGAGACTATAAGCCTTCTATTCAGATTAGCGCCTTGGAAGTCGCCCCACTCTCGCCTGTCGAGATTCAGTCAATCAGGCTAGAAATACCTGCTGAAGTAGACACTTTTTTTGAAATTCCATTTAATGTTGACTTAGAACCCTACCTGGATATTCTGCACCAAATAGGAGCAGGTGCAAAGTTGCGAACAGGCGGTATTACTAGCAATGCGTTTCCTGATAGTACACAACTGGGACAACGCATTTTGTCCTTGGCGAAGGCTCGAATTCCCTTTAAGGCAACGGCTGGATTACATCATGCCTTACGAGGTCATTGCTTAACTCATGCCTTGAACGAAACTTCTACGACAATGCACGGTTTTTTGAATGTTGCGATCGCTTCAGCCTTTGCCTATCAACAAGCCGTCACACTTGATGAAGTTGTGGCAATCCTTGAGGAATCATCGATCGATTCATTTCAACTGAGCGATATCGAAATAGGTTGGCATGAGTTCTCCCTTCCGATATTGGCGATCGAACATTCTCGACAGCAATTCTTTCGATCGTTCGGTTCTTGTTCTTTTGAAGAACCCATTCATGAACTTTACGACTTGAAACTTTTATGACCTGCACGATTGATTCCACTCATGATCCAAATCTGCGGAGTTGGGTTAACTCCGCAAATCAAGCTGACACTGATTTCCCAATCCAGAATCTTCCTTTCGGAGTATTTCAAGAACGAGGTCGCTCTGAAACACCTCATATTGGGGTTGCAATCGGCGATCAAATTCTAGATCTAGTCGCTTGTCAAAAGCTTGGGCTACTTGAGGAACTACCAGAAGCCTTGAAAGCTGCCTGCTGTGCTTCGACCTTAAACTCATTGATGGCGCTGGGAAAAACAGCCTCATTACGCTTGCGCCATCATCTCAGTCAATTACTTCGTGTTGGACAAGCTCCCGATAGCAGAATCCTTGTTTCGATGTCAGACGCGCAATTGCTTTTGCCTGCAACGATCGGCGACTACACAGATTTCTACGCCTCTATTTTTCACGCAACCACTGTTGGTAAGCTATTTCGCCCCGACAATCCCCTATTGCCAAATTATAAATATGTCCCGATCGCTTATCACGGGCGGGCATCATCAATTGTTCCTACTGGCACTTCTATCAAACGTCCCTACGGTCAGCAGAAACAAGCAAACAGCTCAACTCCGACGTTTGCCCCTTCTCAAATGTTGGACTACGAGCTTGAAGTCGGTTGCTTTGTGGGAAGGGGGAATGAATTAGGAGACACAATCTCGATCGATCAAGCAGAAGATCACCTATTCGGCTTATGCCTCGTGAATGATTGGTCGGCACGAGACATTCAAGCTTGGGAATATCAGCCCCTTGGCCCTTTTCTGTCAAAAAGCTTTGCCACTACAATCTCTCCCTGGATTGTGACGATGGAAGCCCTTGCCCCATTTCGAGGCTCTGCATTTGCAAGGTCGGTCGATGATCCACCGATCTTGCCCTATCTCACATCATCTACAAATCAAAGCACAGGCGGTATTCAGATAAGGCTAGAAGTAATGTTGTCTTCTGCACGAATGCGTCAAGAGAAAATAGCACCTTTGCGCTTAAGCCAGAGCAAATTCCAACACATGTATTGGACAGCGGCACAAATGCTCACTCATCACGCTAGTAATGGCTGCAATCTTCGCCCTGGGGATTTATTTGCTAGCGGAACGGTTTCAGGCAATGAGGCAGGGACTCAAGGCTGCTTGTTAGAACTGACGCAACGAGGAGCACAGCCGATCGTGTTACCGAGTGGAGAAATGCGATCGTTTTTAGTAGAAGGAGATGAAGTTACGCTTCAGGGTTATTGTGAAGAGGAAGGCTATATCAAAATTGGGATGGGTAAATGTCAGGGCATTGTTGCTGGAACTTGACAGACGAATTTACTGCTGAACTCGACATCCCACTATTCCCAACACCTATTCTTTAGTCACAAATCTCTTAACAAGGTGCTGCAATTTTCGAGATCGGCAAAGGCATTACTTCGGTTGAGCTTGGCGCATCGATCGCTCTTTCTCTTTAGATAGTTAAATAAAGTACAGGAACTTGCAAGTAATACCAAATATGACTACAGATGATATGACTCAGATGTAGCATTCCGTCAGCAACGATGGCAGGCGTTTACAAGCTAGAGATTCAAGAAAGCACTGAAGAACTGAAACAACTACTGAGGGCGCAAACCACGGCGACAGGTAAAGAACGTCTCCAGGTGCTGTATCTGTTGCAAACGAAGCAAGCGAAGACCGTACAAGCGGCGGCTAGATTGATTGGGCGCAATCGTGTGACGGTTCAGGACTGGTTGCAGCACTATCGGATTGGCAGCATCGCAGCGCTGTTGATGAGCAAAAAGCGGCGTTGCATAATGGGAGTATGAATTGAGGTCATTCTCTATGCAGTGTCCTGAATGCCAGTCTACTCATATCCGTAAGAATGGAAAAAAGAAAGGTAAACAGAATCACATCTGCGTCGATTGTGGGCGGCAGTTCATCGATCACTATGATCCATCACCCGGATACTCAGAGCAGGTTAAACGTGAATGCTTGTTGATGTACACCAATGGCATGGGATCTCGAGCCATTGAACGAGTCAAAGGAGCCCATCAAACAACGATCATTCACTGGGTCAAGCAGGTCGGACAGAATCTGCCGGATGCTTATGCTCCAGACCAATCCCCTCAAGTTGGCGAACTCGATGAACTCGAAACGTTTGTTGGCTCGAAAAAAACAGAATCTGGATCTGGAGCGCGGTCGATCATTTCACGACCGGAATTTTAGGTTGGGTACTGGGGGATCATAGTGCTGAAACATTTGAACTGCTGTGGAGGGTGGTTGAACAATGGCAATGCTACTTCTATGTCACGGATGGGTGGAAGGTCTATCCAGGTTTCATTCCCGATGGTGATCAAATCGTCTGCAAGACTTACATGACCCGAGTGGAATCGGAAAACACCCGGTTACGACACTACCTCGCTCGATTGCATCGCAAGACGCTGTGCTACTCCAAATCCGAGGAAAGGCTGAGACATTCGATTCGATTGTTACTGCACTACCTCAAGTTCTGGGACGTGCCAACTCCAGCCTGATTCATACCACTATTCAGCAACGCCCGAATTACTTTATTCTTTAGCTATGCGGCTTTAAGCAGGTGATGTAAGTTATTTGAGCGGTAAGCAAATTGTAAATTTTGCCCCCTGCCCAACCGAGCTACTTGCCGTGATCGTGCCCTGATGTGCCTGAATAATGCGCTGTGAGATCGCGAGTCCCAATCCCGTACTACTGCCTTTACGCGACGGATCACCCGTATAAAACTGTTCAAAAATTCGAGGCAATGCGGTTTGCTCGATCCCAGGTCCTTGATCTTGAATTGTTATCACGACCTGTTGCCCCTCTCGTGCCCCCGCGATAAAAACCTGAGAATCTTCTCTAGAGTGTTTGATAGCGTTGTCCAAAATGTTCAATAGGGCTTGCAGTAGTCGTTCTGGATCGCCGATGAGTGAAACCTTTGCGATATTGAGACGAAATGACATCTGACGCATCTGCATTCGCGTTTCTACGGCTCGAACGGCACGATCGATTAACTGCTGGAGATCGATCGTCTGCTGCTCCAATAAGGTTGCTCCGGCTTCTAATCGTCCCAAATCAAGCAAATCATGAATCAGTCGAGCTAATCGTCGTGTTTCATCTTCAATTGACTCAAAGAAGCGATCTCGTAAGTGCGGCTCTTCCACGGCTCCGTTTTGCAGGGCTTCTACGGTGACTTGAATGTTACTAATCGGGGTGCGAAGTTCGTGTGAGACATTGGCGAGAAATGTCCGGCGCTCTTGATCGAGTGATGCTAACCGTTCACTCATGCGATTGAGTTCGAGCGCGAGTTCATCTAATTCATTGCTTTGGCGAATGCTTAATTTATCGCCAAAATGGCCCCCACCCAAGCGAATCGCAAAATTTCGCATCGTTTGAATCGGAATGGAAAAACTTCTGGCTAAACGATCGCTGATCACTGCACACAGAAGCATTGTTAGCAACAACACCCCTATTACCGTCCACCACAGAAATGAAAATTGCCGCTGGAATTGCTCAAGCGTTACGGACATTCGCAGCACACCCAAAAGCTGTCCATTGCGACGAATAGGACGTGCAATGTACAAGCGATCGTCGTTCGCTAATACGCCTTTTGCAGTTCCCTGCGCCATCTGATTTTGTAAAGCTTCTCGCACACCTGGAACCACCAGCCAGTTTGTGATGTGATGGTCTTCATAAGCAGAGGATGCCAGTAGCTGCCCTTTTGGACTTAGAACACGCACGGTTACTGTTTCGGGTTTACCATGACGTTCCATCAACTGCTGGACACGCTGAACATTTTCTCGCTCTAGCTCATCTGCAACACCTTCACTGATCGCAGTTGTCCAATTTTCTAAATCCGTTTGTCGCATCTGCATAAAGTACGCGGAGAGCGATCGCAACAGAAACCCTGCCATTAGCGAAGTTCCCAGCACCGTGAGCAGCCAGTATGTGACTAACAGCTTTGTGTGTAACGAATTCCACCGAATTGCACCCAATCGTTTCAGCCACATTGCCCCTAATCCATGAGCGGCGATCCTTCTGCCGCCGAGCGTCGCCGCAGAACCGCTCGAATGCGTGCTAACAATTCTCGTGTGTTAAATGGCTTCGTGATGTAGTCATCGGCTCCTGCTTCGAGTCCCCACACTTTATCGATGTCTTGATCTTTTGCAGTCAGCATCACAATAGGAACATCGGAAAATGCCCGGATGCGCCAACACACCTCCATGCCGCCTATCTCTGGTAGCATCAGATCCAGCAAAATGACATCCGGCACTTGCTTATGAAATAGTTTCAATGCCGCAGCACCATCTGATGCAGTTGTGACTCCATAGCCCTCCTTCTGCAAAGCGTAGCTCAGGCTATCACGCAGCGGTGCTTCATCATCAACCAGTAAGACATGAGGCATAATTCGTAACTTAGATAGTCCGGTATAAAATATGTCCCTCGTATCTATTTTCATACCTCCTCCTTAAGAGATAACTTGTTCAATCTCGGAGTGTAATATCAAATCGATTTAGTATAAAGTCACGTCCCCTCTCCGCCCACTTTCAAGTTTTTCCGTGGATAGAATTCCTATGACTGAAGCCTTGACTCCCCCGACACAGCACCAACATCACACTTGCGGTTCCCTAGTGAATGAATGTCAGAGTTGCCTAAAGTCAAGGTTAGCTTCTTCAGGATCTAAGGCTGTTATTGCTTCTTGATATCGCTGCTCCACATCATGGAGATCGCACTTCTCAGATAGCCCATTTTGGCTACCGCGCTGAATCATTTCTGCATGACGACGTAGAACGCCTCTCTGGGTTGAAGTTTCTGCATACGTTGCAATCAGCGCGATCGCTTCGAGCAGTCGAATTGTGACGGCGGTATTCGATCGAGCATACTGCCGAATCTGGTTGAAAGCCCGATCCACAAGATATTCAAAGGTGGTTGGCTCCGCAATTATTCTTAACCTATGTTCATTATCGTAGCGATAGGGAGAGGGAAAGGGGTTGTGTCGCAAAGATTGGTAAGGTGCAGTAACTCAATTTTCCCTAGCTTTGCTCTAAATGGCGACTGACTCCTTGTTCAAATGGCGGCACTTTTTGCCCGAAATCATCTTGCTGAACGTGCGCTGGTATTGTCGTTACGCTCTGAGCTACCGCGATTTGGAAGAGATGATGGCGGAAAGAGGAGTCGCTGTGGATCATTCCACCCTCAATCGCTGGGTGCTGAAGTATGCACCAGAACTGGATAAACGCACTCGCACACGTTCCGTGAAGCGAAGCTATCGTTCTTGAATCCCACGAATGATTCCTGGAGAGTTGACGAAACCTACATCGAAGTGAAGGGAGAGTGGAAATACCTGTACCGAGCAGTGGATACGGATGGCAGCACGCTGGACTTCATGCTCAGTGCGAAGCGGGATAGGAAGGCGGTTGAGCGCTTTTTTCGTGAAGTCCTGGGAGCCAAGCCTACTCAAGCTCCACGCGTCATCACCGTGGATAAAAACGCTGCCTATCCAGTGGCAATGAATTGAAGCAAGAGAAAACGTTGGAAGCCCAAACCGAATTGCGGCAGAGCAAGTCTCTGAACAATCTCATCGAGCAAGACCATTAGAACATCAACCGAATTGTCAAACCGATGATAGGATTTCAATCCTTCAATACAGCAAGGAGAACATTGCGAGGGATAGAAGCAATGAACATGATTTGCAAAGGGCAGGTGAAAGGGATTAGTCGAGGGGACAGTGTGTCTCAAATAGAATTCATCAATGAAATCTTTGGAATGAGTGCTTAAAGCAATATGAATGAGACCCGTTCGTTTTTCACTTAAAAATCTTTGCGACACAACCTATCCAGTTCGGGCACAAATTTCAGCACCCAGCGACTGAGGGTGGAATGATCCACAGCGACTCCACGCTCCGCCATCATTGCTTCCAACTCCCGATAGCTTAAGGAATAACGACAATACCAGCGCAAATTCAGCACGATGATTTCAAGGAGGAAGTGATGTCATTTGAACAAGGAGTCGGTCGTCATTGAGAGCAAGGCTAGAGAAAATTGAGCTTTCCCACCCTATCATTTTTGCGACACAACCTTAGACTAAGCAACCACGATCGAGAGCCGCACCTCCGCTGCATCACTGTAGCCGTTCTCATTATTCAACGCCACTAAAATCGAGCGTTGTCTTGGGTCGAGATCTTTTACGGCTGTCTTATTAGCATATGTGAGTGTCTGCAATACCTTCTGATAATCCGCAGCAGAACCTTCACCCGTAATTAGCAGTTCACCGCTCTCATAGAACTGAGCCTGCAGAGAAGTTCCCGTCGTATTAACGGCTAGAACTTCATTCGCACCATTCACCACATTGTCAATCCAGACTAGCACTGCGTCAATGGGAGATGGGCTAATAATCGTTGCCGTATTTGCTAGGGCAACGGGTTGCCCTCCAGCAATGAACATCGCAGTTGTATCAAGTCCATCCGCTGCTCCATTCAGGTCAATCACGGTATCGTCCACTACTGCATTCCATAAAGTCACTGTTGCCCCAGCAATCTCACTCGTCAAAAAGCCATCACTTGCTTTCGTGTTTCGATGCCGTTGCAGCAGGACATCCAGCACATCTCCTTCTGAATCCACTGCTCGCCACAAGTAGTATTGCTGCCCTTTGATGGTGACGACCACTTCGTCCAAATGCCATTTGTCTGCAATGTAAGGACGTTTGCGCTGCAGTTGATTCGCGTATTGCTGCCCGAATTTCTGACACCATTCCCGAATCGATTCGTCCGTCACTTCAATCCCACGGTACAGCATCATTTTCTCAATGTCCCGGTAGCTCAATGGGAAGGGGTAATCAAGCCACACACAGTCGCTGATAATTTCACCAGGAAAACGATGACGGGAGTACATGGGCAAGCAGATGCGAACAACGTTGAACCAGTAGGATGATTCCACTGTCCGGTTAACCTGACAGTACCGTTTCAACACATGAAATTTGGGACAGCTTGCCAGAACGCTTTAAGAGCAGCTTGCCTTCGATCGGACAACTTGAGTCAGAAATCGGTGCTGTACTCGACGATGAAGTCTGAAAATTTATAAAAGTTTCCATATAGATAGAAACTTTTATAAAAGTGTCTGAAATTTATGAAAGTTTCCAGTAGCGTAGAAACTTTCATAAAATTACTCAACTTGCAATCACGGATTGTGTCAAAACTCTTGAAGGCTCAGAACTGAGCCATGCCCCAGTTTTCGGATCGAACAGTCCGCAGTTAATCGCTTTGATTTCTGCGATCGTGAGAGCGCGTTGCTCAATCGGATGATCTAGTAATTCTAGAACCGCGATCGACTCAAACAACAGCGGATCAAGAACAGGCTGACCGCGTTCTAAAACACTCAACTGAGATTTACTGACAATGTAAGGTTCGATGCCAGAATCGCTACGGTAAGAGACATTCTGGGCAATCTGCTCCTTGAGATCATCGAGCGTCCAACCGCGCATCGCACGGGCAGCCCTGATCATTCTGCCGAGCAATTGACGACCTTCTTTAATTCCCGTTGGTGCATTCAGAATGTACATCTTCGACGGCTCATCCTTTACCTACTACCAGTATACAAGCGACTTCTAATCGAAACGTCAAGCTAGAGAACTATCTTGAATTCTGTATTTTTTCCAGAATTCTAGATACAATATAAAAAACTAGACTGGAGATAAGTTCTAGTGTCTTTACCGCCCAAAGACGATCTCTCAATCAATACAGCACAAGTCGCGCTATCTGCGGCTCAATGCGATCGCTTAGAAGAAATTGCTAGCAATATTCAAAGCCGCTTCGGACGACTTTTCTATGATATTTATGAAACTGGAAAAGAATTGCTCGAAGTCAAAGCTTTATTTGGCTGGGGTCAGAATAGTGAGTTTTTGGGGTGGGCACGCGAGAAGACTGGGTTAAGCACTTCACTGTGTTATTCCATGATGTCAGTCGGACGAGCTTTTCTGCCGTTTGAGAATCAAGATTCACTGACCGCCTTGAACCAGGTTGAAACGAAAGTACTTTATCGAATTTCAGCAGACATTACTCCAAGAGCAGCCCGAACTGAATTTGTCGATCGCGTTCTCAAAGGCGAAACATTTGACTTAGAGCGAGTCGAAGCCTTAATTCAACGTCATCAAAAAACTGTAGATATCGAACAGAGTCAGCGGTTTCTGCACTATCGAGAATTAGTACAAAATTGGGGACTGTTGCAGCGGTGCGAAGAAGACGAAGAGGGATTTAAGTTTTACTTAGTTGATCGAACAAATATTGCCCGATTTTTTCGCAACTATCAGGATCTGATGAATCAGTATCGCGATTGGAAAGTTCAAACCTTTCGCGAACAATTCTCGCAGCTACAAGCTTTACTATCACCGCATTGGTCGATCGAGCATTGTCCTGTTCCTAAACAACCTTATCGCCTGAATGTAAGCTGTGAAATTGCTGAAAAATCAACGAGCTTCGTTGCGCCGCATCCACTCACACTCGAACGCTGGTGGTACGAAAAAGGGCAAGTACTGACACAACAATTAACTCAAATAGTCTGTACACCGAACAACGCAGAAACAACCACAGCATCAGAAGAACTGAATGGCTCTCTACATCTAGAAAAGCCAACTTGTCGAACATGCGAATGGCACGATCCGTCTCACGAGGGAAATCAATTCGGCGTATGGTGTAGCTATTATCGAGAGTCGTTCGGGGACGATCGTATTCAAGCGATGCCGCAACACTGCCGCAAGTGGCGCAATGCTGCAATGCCGCGATTAGAACCTGTGCTGAGAGAAGCAGAATTTGTCCGATGCGAAATCGTACCCCTCGCGCAGATTGGGAATACGATCGAAGTCAAAGCCACTTCGCTCGATCTTGAGCCAGTTGATGCTAAAGTAAATCACGCAATTCAGCATCTCGATTTACAGACTGTTCTACAGTATCTAGAGCAACTGTCAGATGCTGAGTTAAAGAAGGTTGAAAAAGTAATCCAACGGCGTTTGAGAGCGAAGGTCTGATCAATTTCAGGTTCAAGAGGTCAAGCAGCATGGCTCGTCAAAAGAAGAATGTGAAATCAAAGGAGACTTCTGCCGCTGCACCACAACCTTCTCGAACTCAAAAGGCAAAACAGAAAACGAAGCCAACCAACGCAGCCGAGCGACCGAAAACGAGCCCGGATCTCTTTTCTGACCATCACACAACGCGGATGGCATCGGCCTTACCAATTTGGGAAGCAGGAAATATTCTGACTCAGCGTAAACATCTACCTTGGGATAACGATCCTGATGGCAAGCTGTACTATGCGCGAGACATTGGAGATGGGCAAGGTGCGATTCATTTTTGGGTGACAGAGAATCTAGAAGACGAACATCCAGCGACGCTTGCAGGAGCAGCGGCGCTAGCAGTGATTGATACCTTTGATATTCGTGCGGCTTGTATGCATTTAATCTACGCAGCACACGCGGCACAGCTAGAGCGCCCTTGGGAACAGGAGTTAATTATTGACGATCGACAAATCGAAGCCTATTTAGGACTGAAAAAACGCACTGATAAAAATCGCAGAGAAAAGCTCGCGCTGATCGAGGAATTAGTCAAACAGCCCTGCAAAATCACCACCTTTATTTCGTTGCCAACTCAAGGACGAGTCAAAGGGTTTACGGTCGAAGAAGGGCGACTGTGGCACATTATGGGAACACGCTATCACTATCAGCAAGATCTATTTGGCAATAAAGAACTTACGGGAATGACGTTTATTGTTAAGCCAGGACTGTGGGCGAGATATTTTCTGAACGAGGAAGGGAAGCGCGATCGCACTGCGTATCACCAACTTGGAAATCTGCCGCAAACCTTACTTGAAAGTGTAATGAGCCTCTGGCAGCATCGAGAAGGGGCAGCCCGATTAATTGTTTGGCTTTTGTTCAAAGCACAGTTTAATCGTCAAGATCCGCTGAATGTTCAAACTCTGATGGAAGTCGCGTATGGTAATCAGAAAATTCAGCAAGCAAAACAAAGTAGTGAGTTTCGCAAAAAATTAGCGAGTACTTGGGATGAAGATTTACTGACGTTGCACGATCGCGGATGGTCAATTCAGTTTGATTTGGAAACGTATCCTCTGGAACTTCAGCCACCAGGATTTGGGCGCGATGAGGTTCAGCGTCCTCGCGGCTTCTTCGATCGACTACTTGCTGCGAAACTGTGGATTACACCTGCTGAAGATTGGCAGACCGAAGCAATTTCAGCCGCAAAGCTCGAAGAGCGTGAAGAGTCTGGATCGACAATTGTAATCGAAGATCAAAGATTGACTGGGCAACAAGTAAAACTGCTACGTCAGGCAAAGAAATGGAGTCAGCGTAAGCTTTCTCAGTTAAGTGGGATGAGCCAGGGGCTGATTTCGCTGATCGAGAATGAGGAGCGATCGATTAGTCCTGAAAATGAGCAGGTTTTGCGCCAGTTATTTGAGCAAGAAATGTGATTTTGCTTGTAATTGGGTCGAAATGATTACAAGTGATTACAGCATTTGATTACAAGCCTTGATTACAGGTGATTACAACGTTGTAATCACGATCAACCATCGAGCAGAGTGATTACAAAGCGTTGAAGCCGCTCTGTATGGCCGTTCTGCTAATTAATCTTAGGAATTTTCTTGAAATCAAATTAGAAATTTAACACCATGCCAAAATGCTCAATACTCTTAGGGATAGAACTCTTAGCCGATTACACACAACTCTAGCTCCCTGACCCCAAACAATTGATTACAGCTTGTTCTAGAACCTCATCCCCAAACCATTGATTACACATAGACCTCCACCCCCAAAAATCTTCTAGACCGTCACCCCCAAACCTTCTAGACCCTACTCCCCAAACCTTCTAGACCCCCTAACCCAATTGACTCTAGAGCCTCATCCCAACTGCTCTAGACCCCCTAACCCAAAAATTCTAGATCCCCCTCCC
Organism: Cyanobacteria bacterium FACHB-DQ100; assembly: GCA_014695195.1. Classification (NCBI taxonomy): domain Bacteria; kingdom Bacillati; phylum Cyanobacteriota; species Cyanobacteria bacterium FACHB-DQ100. Next base: position 21,667 of record JACJNW010000017.1, read on the forward strand.
CGATCGCTCTAGACCCTCTCCCCCAATCGATCGCTACACTAACGATTACATCGTTATGACTTTTCACATTTGTAATCGCTTTGATTACAAAACAGCGAGATCCGGCTTCGGATCAGCGATCGAGCATTTGGTATAAACGATCCCGATCGAATGTGAGTTGTTCTACAAGCATGAGTGATCGATTACAAAAAACTCAAAGTGAGATGGGGAAGTTCTCTTCATCGTTCGTGCAGGAATGGAACGATGAGTTTCTTGCGCTTTTTCCGCATCGCTATGATTTCATCTGGGCAGATCACGCCCAACCAAAAGAGAAACCTAGTTGGAAAACAGAAAGCCGATATCCCCTCAGCGATCGCGTAATTCAGCAATCTACAGGTCTGTATGGAGTGCGCTTCGGCAGCCAGACACAGTACTGTTTATTAGACATTGATATTCAGAGTTTCTATCATCCTCAGTACGATCCCTTTGCTATTCCTCGGATTGCCGCGACCTTAGAAGTGCTTGGATTGATACAGTATCTCGTTTGCACTTCTAGCTACAGTGGTGGGCTTCATTTATACTTTCCTCTGCCACAGGCTATGAGTTCTTGGCAGTTGGCGATCGTCGTTTCTACATTGTTAGAAAATGCTGGCTTCAAAATTCGATTAGGACAACTCGAAGTCTTTCCAAATCCAAAACCGTATTCTACAGATGGAACACTAAGCTTGTTTAATGCTCACCGGCTTCCACTGCAAGTCGGTTCTTATCTGCTCAATCGGGATCTTGAGCCGATTTGGAGTACACAGCAACAGTTTGTAGAACAGTGGAAATTGGCTCAACAACAGAATGAGATAGATTCTCATCTCTTTAAGCAAATTCTGAAGCAAGCAAAACACCGTCTACTTCACATTTCAGGAAAAGCAGATAAGTTCATTGCGGATCTTAATGCTGAAATTGAACTCGGTTGGACAAGTTCCGGGCAAACAAATCGTTTGCTTGGTCGAATCACGATGCGTGAGTACATTTTTCATCATGTTTTAGCCGGAGGCGATCCACTCACAGGAACTGCGCTCGTAAATCGAATTGTGGAAGTTGCACGATTGCTACCGGGTTACACAGAGTTTTGTAATCATCAGCATGAAATCGAGCAGAGAGCAGAAGAATGGGCACGGTGCATTGAAAATAGCCATTACTTTCACTATGGAGAGCAGAACGGCAAATTCAAGCAAAAATCAGAACTGTTAGATCAAGCTGTTGAAAAAGCTCCGACCTGGAATCAGCAACAATCAGAGAACGCAAGAGGTCGAATTCGGAATGCGATCGCTGACTTGTTAGAAAAAGAATCATTACCTATGAGTGCAACTGCTCGATTTAAAGTTCTGCTGCAATACAAAATCGGAGGTGGATCGCTGTATAAACATCGGGATCTCTGGCATCCTGAACATCTTTCAATTGATCCAGAGTTGATCGATTCAGATTCTCTAACTTGTGAGAACTCTAAAAGCATTTCCACTCAATCCGAGCTAGATATTGCTCAAGGGTTGCTCTTAAACTCTACAAGCTTATTACCTGATTATGGCGGTAATTCCTCTTTACATCACGCTTCTAGCGATTGTGTTGATGTCGATTCTGTTTCATCAGCCAGTAATTTTAATGCAGAGCAGCAAGCTGAAATAGGCTGTGTGTATGTTGCAGCGATCGAGAATCTGTCAGAAACTCTTGAATTAGAGAACACAACTCCTTCAAGTTCTCTACCTGCACCCACTCAAGTTGCAAAAATGCAGCGATTTCTTGATTCTGGTGATCCAATTCTGCAAGCGGAGGCGTACGCTTGGTCACAGCATTACCCAGGCTGGTTAAGATTTCGCAGTGGCTAAAGATGTTCTAGGATAAACAAAGCTGTTGATGCTCTGTTCGTTATGTCCTCATCTAAAGGCTTTGGTCAACAAACTTCCTCGATTCGGGCAAGATAACGTGCCAACCAAACCGAACACCCTTACCAATGGAAGAATTTTCCGACGGTTGAGCCAGCAGAACGAAGGGTTGTGCAGAACGAAGGGTTGTGTCGCAAAGACTTTAAAGTAACAAACGAATCGGTCTCATTCGTATTGCTTTAAGCCCTCGCTCCAAAGAGTTCGCTGATAAACTGTGCTTGAGATACAATATCCCCTTGACTGATTCCTTTCACTTGTCCTTTGCGAATCATCGCCATTGCTTCAATTCCTCGCAACGTTCTCTTTGCTGTGTTAAATGATTGAAATCCCATCATCGGTCTCACAATCCGTTTGATTTTCCGATAGTCTTGCTCAATCCTGTTGTTCAAGTATCTGCTCTGCCGCAATTCGGTCTCAGTTTTCAATGTTTGATCTTGCTTCAATTCATCAATGGCAACGGGATAAGCCGCGTTTTTAT
>JACJNW010000018.1 GCA_014695195.1 Cyanobacteria bacterium FACHB-DQ100
AATGGCTAATAATTTCGCCAGGGAATCGATGTCGGGAATACATGGGAAAGAAGTTGAGAGCGAGCGTTGAACCAGTACGATTATTCTACATTCCGGTTAACCTGACAATATCGATTCAAGGTTTAGCAACAGCGAACCTGTAATTTGATCGCAGCATCCAACACGAGTTTCAGTCCCGCAAGCGGGATTCAAGGTTTAGCAACTCGTATAGCTTGCCTTCTCCGCACTCATGAACAGTTGTTTCAGTCCCGCAAGCGGGATTCAAGGTTTAGCAACGGCTGAAACGCTTTGTGATGCCTGCCTTTTCAGCAGTTTCAGTCCCGCAAGCGGGATTCAAGGTTTAGCAACTGGAAAGTTTGGGGATTGTTGTTAAGCGGGACGGATGTTTCAGTCCCGCAAGCGGGATTCAAGGTTTAGCAACCCGACAGGACCAGACCCACGAGGAAGAACGATCGCTTACACTCGTTTCAGTCCCGCAAGCGGGATTCAAGGTTTAGCAACCCGAGAAGGTATACCTCGCGGAAGTAGCTTACAACAATTGTTTCAGTCCCGCAAGCGGGATTCAAGGTTTAGCAACCTTTTGGTACTACGCTCCCTACCAAGGAGGGATTCAAGCTCGTTTCAGTCCCGCAAGCGGGATTCAAGGTTTAGCAACCTGCACTGTGTCTTCAAGTTCGACGGCATAAGCGTTTAACGGTTTCAGTCCCGCAAGCGGGATTCAAGGTTTAGCAACCCCGCATTGCAGCGGCGTTTGGTTGTGCTGCTCCCCAGGTTTCAGTCCCGCAAGCGGGATTCAAGGTTTAGCAACTTTATCGAAATTTTACTGTTAATGCTGGTGTTACTGTGTTTCAGTCCCGCAAGCGGGATTCAAGGTTTAGCAACTCATTCGGTTGATGCTGTACTTTTGGATCGAATTTTAACGTTTCAGTCCCGCAAGCGGGATTCAAGGTTTAGCAACTTCTGAGGTGGTTCGGGGGATAGCGGGAACATCTCAAAAGTTTCAGTCCCGCAAGCGGGATTCAAGGTTTAGCAACGATGGGGCACAACACGGGAAGCGGGTTGGAAAGAGATGTTTCAGTCCCGCAAGCGGGATTCAAGGTTTAGCAACTTCAGTCTTTTTCAAAGCGCGATTTGTCCGAACTTGTTTCAGTCCCGCAAGCGGGATTCAAGGTTTAGCAACTAGGCGATGACAACCCGTTAAAGATTCGCTATCTAGGTTTCAGTCCCGCAAGCGGGATTCAAGGTTTAGCAACCGCGCTCGTCCCAGACAAAGCGACAATCATTGGAACGTTTCAGTCCCGCAAGCGGGATTCAAGGTTTAGCAACTGAGGGATTAGCAGCTTTCAGTCCAGACCTGGCTTTGTTTCAGTCCCGCAAGCGGGATTCAAGGTTTAGCAACCCTCAAGTCTGCATCGCTCAAGTCTGCACCACTCAATTTTGGTTTCAGTCCCGCAAGCGGGATTCAAGGTTTAGCAACTGTGTTAAGGCTGGATTAGGACAGTTCAGATTGTTGGTTTCAGTCCCGCAAGCGGGATTCAAGGTTTAGCAACCATTCGGTTGAACACCCAACGCTGAAGGAAGGTAAGGTTTCAGTCCCGCAAGCGGGATTCAAGGTTTAGCAACTGAAAGCTTATCGACATAATGCCCTTTATCCCTAAGTTGCTAGATATGTTTCAGTCCCGCAAGCGGGATTCAAGGTTTAGCAACCTCTCTGGATCGCCTTGCCGGGGTTCCCCTTGAATGTTTCAGTCCCGCAAGCGGGATTCAAGGTTTAGCAACCCCAGAGACCTCTAACTCCCTAGACTGGTTAGCTGTTTCAGTCCCGCAAGCGGGATTCAAGGTTTAGCAACTCCGTGCCCTGGAACCCCTATTACGCGCAGGTTCCCAGGTCTATTTTGGCAAGCCTCAAAAAATTGCCAATTTAGAGCCTTGGTAATATCAGAAAAATTCCACTATTAGGGCACTTTCGGATCTCAAAACTATTGAATTATCATGGTTCTAGCGATTTTGGCGAACCCCCTAGAGTTTTAGCCCTCGCTTCGGTTTGCCAAAAACACGCCATCATCATAGCCAAAATGACGCAATCTTGTCGAGCCACGTGGAAAGATCAGGAACTTCCTACTTGGGCCAAGTCGCACAAATTCCTAACCGTTCGTGTGAATTCCTCCGTCATCTCATCTGACCCAGTGGCATGATAAACCGCGGCTAACTCCTGATAGAACCATAAAGTTTGTTCTTGATCACCGCTAAACCGCTGCCAGATTGAGGAGCCAAACCGCTGCCACTCTATCAACAGAGATCGTGCATTGTGCAATTTATCTGCCAAAGAAACCCTGCGAACCTCAACTGTGGCACCATGGATGTTTTCAAGATATCGCAGCTTACGCTCCTTCCAAGGCGGTTTTGGATTCGTATCTGACTCTGTGCAACCGTCTACAATGGCCACCACCCGATCGCCAAATCGCTCCCGAATCGCTTCACGAGTTGGCTGTCCGCCCTGATCTTCGATCGCATCGTGCAGCAAGGCAGCAATCGCCTCATCCTCACTGCCGCCCGCCTCCAGCACTAGCGCTGCCACACTCAGGAGATGAGAGATATAAGGAACGCCGCCTAACTTTCGACGTTGATTGGCGTGTATGCGTGTTGCATAGACCAATGCATCTTCAAAGCGTGCCGTTAATTGTGCCGTATTCATCATCTAAATCTGTGGATAGTACAGTTGAAATTCCGCTTGCACCTCACGCGCGATCGCCTGCCGCAGCGCCCAAGGGAACAACACCTCTCCATTTGGTCGCCAAGCTCGCAAACGGTGTCCCACATTCGTATCTCCAACACGATAGTGCACTTGGTAGTAGGCATCGTCAGGTGATCGACTGTGCAAAACCTGCAAGAGCGCGTTGCGCTGAGTCAGATCTGAGCATTGCCGCTGAATCAACCCTTCAGCAGCATGATATGTAATTTCTTGGAACGTATCGTGTCGAAATGTTCCTTGGATATAGCGATCGTGAAAGTCTCGGTTAAAGCGAATTAAAATTGGCTGAGCCGGCAGATAGAAATCAAATCCCCAAGCTTTTGCCATTTCAGTTTCAATATAGTCTGGGGTTGGAAGGCTCCTTTTCTGATAGTGATGCAGAAGTGTCTGAGGAATGTGAGGATTTGTCCACTGAAGCGGCGAGAGATCCTGAATGCGATCAAGCCTGTAGTTATACCAATCGCCCTGACGATTCGGAGTTTGACCAAACGCACATAAATAAATCGCGCGTTGAGCGTAGTACAGACACACAGGATACACAATACACTGCATCGATTTTTCCGCTCTCGCACTCGCGTACTTCAGTTGAACTGGTGGCACTAAGTCCGACTTCCAAATCTCGCACAGCATATCCTGCCAATCATCCACTTGGTCAATCACGTCTTGCGAAAGAATGTAATCAACGTGTAGAAAAAAGCGTTGCGTTCCGTTGATCTGCTGCGAGAAGGTTTGAGCCAGTGTTGCAACATCGGGTGCAAGAAAATTCAGGGAATGAGGCTGAAATTTAGCCTGATCGGAGTCTACAGCTTGCAGACCTGGGCAAATGGGTACCTGAGATACACGCACATAACTCTGACTGTGCTGCTCAAGCCATCCCAATTCGGTTAGAACCTTTAAATCTGCCTGCAACGATCGACGGGTCATGGCAAACAGCGGGGTCTGTAACAGCGCTTCTAATTCTGGTTGGGACACCGCACAGTGCTGCCGGAATGCTTGTCTCCACTGTGGTTCCGATATCTCATCCTGGGTCTCAAACAACCAGGCTCTCGCCGTCTTTGCACAAGCACACTCATGATCATGCAAGCCTGGTTTTTCTTCTCCTTTCGGATGTGTTGGACTAAAAAACGCACTCCGCCACTGGGCAAACGTAAAGCGATCTTCCAGTGCATCTACTCGATCAACATGATAAATAAAGCGAATCAGCACCCAAAGCCGCAGCGATCGCAGCAGGTTTTGTTTGAGCGATCCTCTTGCGAGCCACTGCAATAGCTCGATCGAGGGAGGAAGCGCGTGTAATTCAGCAGCGTGAATACCTCCAGCTTGTTCAGACATACTAAAACCCCCAGAGAACTCCTCATTATCGTCTAGCCTGGAAATAGCCTCTTCCAAATGTCTGCTAGAGTACCCTCATCTTCACCAGCGACAGACTATGAGTGCAATTCAGCTTGAGGTTACATCTCGACAGACTCAGCAGGGACAACCCTACCAGCACTTGCAGATTCAGATCACCACTGCCGATGGCATCATTAATCCTCAAGATATGAAAGCACTCAAACTGCCGAAAACGATGCAGTTTCATCAGGGTGTGGTGATTGAGGGCAAAGCTCCCCTGTGGCTCTACGGCTATTTAGTGCATGAATGCCATCCGGCTCCTTGGGTCGGCTGCTATGATCCGCGGCTCGGTGCGATCATTGTCGCAACTCATAGCCATGCCGTAGCAGCGGGTCAAATTCTGGAGATTGATCTTCCCATTCCCAGCTAACAGGCGGCTGAATTGAAGCAAATCAATTGATCGTGTGAACTTTGTAATCTTGAGCATGAATCCTGAACCCCTTCCCCAATCAGAAGTTTCTTTCCAGGTTGTCTCTCTTACAACTCCTGAACAAGAGTGCCAGACGCTAGCCATTGACCTGCTCAAACCCAAAAGCTTAATTGGCACCGATGAGTTACAGCGGCTCCAACTTCCGGCAGAACTCGATCGACAGCGAGAAGTTGTCCTTTATGGTCGGGCTCCAAACTGGCTGTTGTGCCACCTGAGCGACCAACTTCGAGAGGTTCCTTGGCTAGGATACTACGACCTGCGGACTCAGGTGATCGTGGTTGTGCATAGCCGAGTGGATTTTCCCCAAGTCGGGGATGTCATTCCTGTGATTTTCAAGACAGTTCCTGGCTGCTCAATTCTGATTGGTGGCCCTCCGAATAGTGGCAAGAGTGTTTTCTCAAATGCGCTTCGGGTCGGCCTGATGCAAAAGCGATCGCGCATGAAGAGCTACTTACATCGCGCCAACTGGGATGGCGAAGGCAACCATACTTACGAAACCCCTAATCCTGCTTTAGCCGAGCAGATCCGTAAACAGAACAATCGCAAGTTACATAAACACTTATCCGATGAATTGCTGGAAAAATACCTGAAAGACCGCGCCGGAGAGATTGAGAGAATTCGAACCGTTACGGATTTAGTTTTGATCGACGTGGGCGGAGTTCCTGATTCTAAGAAAGCTCCCATTGTGGAGCAATGTACTTATTCCATCATCATCAGCAACGATCCAGACAAAGTCCAGTCTTGGCGTGAGCTATTTCAACCGAGGCTAAAACCCCTTGCTGTGATTCATAGCGTCCTTGAAGAGAGGGTAGAAGTTTTACAAACCGACCCTTATTTAGAGATGATCGCTGGCCCTTGGTTGCGCGATCGGGTTTATACGGTTCCAGACATTTTGTTAGACAAAGTGTTGCAGGCCATAGACAGCAGATTACATTTAGGCTGAGATCCCGTAAGCTTTTTTCACATCGTGTTAGAAATCTAAACACAATTGTTTCAAGTTGTCTAATTGTTCGGACGCCTGCAAGATTGTGAGTAATATTCGGCAGGAAAACGCTGAATTGGGAGTATCGTAAGAGACCAAGTCGAGACCTTGATCGACAACATAAGTGCATAGAACAAGTCGTCTTCTATCCAGGAATGTTTAGCTGATAATCTATGAGCGCTGCTGCAAATTGCTTAGCAATTTATCAAACTGATCGCCTGTTTTTGCTGATGGGCGAAAATCCACTCCCCAACTACGTAGCAGCATTGTCTCTACTCAAACCGGATGGAATCCCCTACTTAATTCACACAGCCTACACTCAAGTTCAGGCGGAGCGTTTTGCTGCAATTTTAAACAAGCTGTCCGGTTTGAAATCTGCTCGGTTGGTTAATCTGGGCCATGCTCAAGGCGATGCTTACGCAATCCACCAAGTGATTAGTGCGATCGCGCGGGATTTGACAGGTTCAGTCGGAATGAACTACACCGGGGGCACAAAAGCTATGTCTGTTCATGCCTATCGGGTGTTAGAGCAGCTCCATCCTGAAGCGATTTTTAGCTACCTGGATTCGAATACGCTAGAAATGATCATTGACCAAGATCAACAGCCAAGTGTTCGATTTAAGGTTAGACCCCAGCTATCTCTAGAGCATCTCTTCCAGCTTCATGGTTTATCATGGCAAAGTCACCAGCCTCCAGTTTCGAAACCAATTCAAGCCGTTGCAGCAACTAGGCTTGCTCAACTTCACCAATCAGAGATCAACATGAAACTATGGCGGAGTTGGTGCAATCATGCTTTGCGCCAAGAGGGCAAGAATGAATACGGTCGCTGGAAGCCAGAAGAAGAGCTTGCACAGCTACCGTCCCGCACCCTCTCGAACCTGAGTACACCTTTCAAAAGTCTTCTACAGCAATACTTTGAAGCCGATTCTAATCACCTCAGGCTGCAAACTGCTGGGAAGCAGGGATTTAATAGCATTACGCAACTGTGCGAGTGGCTCGATGGAACTTGGCTAGAGCATTACACACTCTTTCAGATTCAAAAAATCAGTGCTCAATGCAACATTCATGAAAGCGGTCTATCATTTCGGATTCAAGATTCAGCCCGCCCCAATGGCTGGGACAAATTTGAATTTGATGTCGCGTTCATGCGACATTACCAACTTTTTGCGATCTCTTGTACGACTACAGGAAAGCGCTCCCTTTGTAAACAAAAGCTAATCGAGGCGAACTTGAGAGCAAGACAACTGGGTGGAGCAGAAGCACGTGTTGCATTGGTTTGTTGTCATCAGTATCCCGATTCTTTGCGATCTGAGCTGGAGGTAGCAACCCGGAATCGCAAGATCGCGGTATTTGGGCGATCGGATTTACCAGATTTAGGACAAAAAATTGTGAATTGGGTGAAGCAAAATGGTTAATCAAGATTTAACTGAGAGCCTTACAGACCTATCGATTGGAATTGCTTGGTGTCTTGCTTGGGGTGATCAGCGTGAACCTCAATTTGATATCACGGTTTTACGGGAGATGAGGCAAGCCTTGAAAGATAAAAGGCACAATGATATCCCTCGAGATGTGAAATCTCTTATTCAACAAGTTAAAGATTTTCAACTTATTCCTAAAAACTATTTCCCTTCTACGCTTAAGCAGTTAAAAGATGACTATTCGGAATTGTGGAACCAAAAAACTCAGATTGGGCTAGTCTATGGTGGAGCAACTAAGATTAAGCAATATGTGTTTGAAGCCTCGAAACTTCCGGATATTCGGGGAGCTTCAGCATTGCTCGATCGAATTAACTTAGTTGATCTTCCAGCCTTTTTTGGTAAGGAGAAATCTATTAATGTTGAGCGATGGCTAGACAAGCCAGAAAATTTTCCTGGCTTACGGCAAGCGTTGATTCCAGAGCTAGTTATTTACTCTACTGGGGGGAATATTCTGGCATTCTGTCCAGCAGCTTATGTGAATGCTTTGGCTAACGCAATTGAAAAACGCTACACCCACGAAACTCTAACAGCAAATTCTTGTGCAGTAGGCGAAACTTTTCGTTTATTGGAAGTGAAGTTTGGCTTATTAAATGCGCAAATTGAACAAACTTTCTGGCTTGATCAGTACCTCGTAAACCAAGACAATCCAATTGTTCAAGCTTACTTTGATCAAGCAGAGGTTATAGAGCCTCAAGAAAAGTTTTGGAACCGTAAGAATTTTACTGAATTAGTTACTCAGTTAACAGCGCGATACAATCAACGTCGCAGCGGTAATAATTTTCTAAATCGCCCCAGCCGTTGTTATCCGCCGATGTTCGAAACGCATCCGTATTTACGGCGAGATGAAAGCGATCTCAGATTAGCAGTTGCAAAGGCCCAGTTAGCCGGTGAACCCCATCTTTCTGATGCCCTTGCTCGTAAAAAGATTATGGGACAGCGGGCAAAGTCTGAAGAATCAGCACGAAGAAAATGGTATAGCACTTTAGAATTTGGCTGGCAAGATGGACAGGCAAAAAAACTATGGCGAACCGGACCTTTCCAGAGTTGGGGATTCAGGTTTGAGAGATTTCTCAGGGAAACAGGAAAAGCACATGGCTACTATCGGAACCTTACAGAGCAGCAAGTAACAGGAGCAAGAACCTTACGGGAAATCGGCAATGTCAGCCGCACTAAAGGATTTGTTGCTTATATCTATGCTGATGGCAATAACATGGGGGGATATATTCAGAAATCTGTTCATGCACCTGAAGACCACCAAAAATTTAGTAAAGATGTTTTTGAAGCAGTTGGGCAATCAGTCTTCCAGGCTCTTTCACAGCAAAATCCACGCCAATTACAAGGCTTAAATGACGCGGACAATATCCATCGCAATAATAACTGGATACACCCTTTTGAAATTGTCACTATTGGTGGTGACGATGTTCTACTAATTGTTCCAGCAGACCAAGCATTAAGTATTGCCAAAACGATTGGTGAGAATTTTGAAGCACATCTCTCTGCTATTCAGTCAGAAGAGGGCAGCTTTATTTATCGTTCTGATAAAACATATAATCCCGAGAATGCCCATCGCTATCACTCTCCTGAGGAGTCAAGTAATCCAACAGGAGAAAACCAGTGCAAGCTGAGTATGTCTATTGGAGTACTCATAACAGCAGAAAATACCCCAATTTATTATGCAGAGAATCTAGTCTCGCAATTGCTTAAATCTGCTAAAAAACGAGCAAAAGATTTGAGAAACGAGGAAAGATATTTAGGGGGTACAATTGACTTCCTTATCCTCAAATCCGTAACTATGTTAAGCGATAAAATTGAGACTTTCCGTCAAGAGGGTTTAACCAAAGAAATTAAAATCCAAGAACGCACCCAAATATTAAAACAGTATGCAGGTCCCTATACGTTGCATGAAATTGGAGGTTTAGTCGATACAGTTAAAGCCCTGAAAAAGGCAGATTTTCCCCGATCACAACTCTATCAAATTCGCATTTTGCTTGATCGAGGTAAACAAACTGCTATCCTCAACTATCGATATTTTCGTACTCGTCTCAAAACTGAAAGCAATCAACGGATTCTTGAGCAAGAGTTTGAGAAACCCTGGTGCTCTGCTAAAACCAACGGTGGTAATATTGCACCCTGGATGTCGTACCAAACGGATCAAGGGACGACAGGCTACGAAACCATCTGGCGGGATTTGGTTGATCTCTATGCTTTTGTCGACGAGCTTGACAGAGGTGATCGTCCTGTTGCTACATCCAGTAACACAGCAGAGGTAAAGCCATGATTCAGTTGCAATCCCTCACTAATACTACTGAAATCTTTCCAATTACAGCCATTGTAGATTCAGCTCTTTGCGTGGGGGCAGGTGGGTCCTCTGGCTCGTTGGCAGATAAACCTATCGTTCGTAACGCTGAAAATAACTTAGTGATTCCTGCTTCCCAGATAAAAGGGCGGTTGCGGCATGAATGCGAAAAGATTGCTCGTGGGTTAGGATGGCAAATCTGTCAGACCCCAAACGCAGGGATGATGCGATTGCGTCAGGAAGAAGTAGCTGAGAATCCTTATGTTTCTCAATTCCAGAGAGATGAATATAGGGTTCCTGGTTACCCTGATACTTATCACTGTTTAATAAGTCAAATATTTGGTGATCCCACTTTGCCATCACGGATCATCCTGAACGATCTCGTTTATGAGGAAAATCCAGAGAATTTGCCTGAGGTGTTGCGTCCTGGCGTCAGCATTAATCGCCGACGTCGCACTGCTGAAGAGCAAAAGCTTTATTTTCTGGAAACCTCCCCTGCCAATGCTCAACTGCGCTTCACAGGTAAGCTGCACCTTCTACCTAGCCTTACACCTACTCGCCCTGACTATGCCAAAGCATTAATTTGGGTAGGTTTGCAACATATTCATGCTTTAGGAGGCGGCAAATCGGCTGGACTGGGTTGGCTACATTGGGAGTTGCCACCATTAGGAGCAGTCAGCATAGACGTTTGGGAATTTTTGGCGCGGGGAGGGGCAATATGAATCGAATTGAATTACGCATCAAAGCTGTATCTCCTCTGGCGATCGGTCGTCGGAAACCAGGTGGCTCCATCAGTGAAGTAGAAGATTATATTCCGGGAACAGTAATTCGGGGAGCGATCGCAGGACAAATCTTACGGGAGTCAGGACGAGGTTCTGAGGATCTAGCTACTCAAGGCGGTGATTTCGAGTCTTTATTTCTGAGTGATCAGCCGGCTATTTTCCAGAATGCTTATCCTGCTATTCTTGCCATCAAGAATCAGCCTAGAACTATTGATATCTTTTGCCTTCCAGCAACAGCCTTAAGTAGTAAGACTAATCCGGGATTCACCACAAAGAAAGGTGCTGATGGTGCATTTGACACCTTAATTGACCGTTTCTGTGCTGAATCCTACGGCTATCCCCACGATCCTTGCACCCTTAAAGGAGAGCGAGTTGATAATTTCTCTGGCTTTTACTGTCGGGTCAAGGATCGCTACTTCACTCCTTCTACTAGCAAAAGGCTGTTAACACGAGTAGGAATCAACCGTCGTCGGGCTACGGCTGAAGATGACATCCTCTACAGTATTGAAGTGCTCAATGAGTCAAAGCTTATCAAAGATGAACCTGTTGTTTACAAATCGGCAATCCTGTTACCGGATGAGCAACTGGCTGGTCATTTGCAACAATATATCCGCGATCGTGCTACTAGTTTTCGACTTGGTGGTTCTATCTCACGGGGTTTAGGAGCGGTCGAGATCATAACTGAACCACCAGCCAAGATAAAGTTTGATGTTCAAGCTCGTATTCATCAATTTAACAAGACGTTGAATGAACGTTGGGAAGGCTGGCGGCGCGTATTTAGAACACCCTTGACAGATGTTGTTACAAATCGCACCTTTTTCACTCTTAGTTTTCAAGCTGATGCTATTTTGGCTGAAAACTGGCAACGCACAATGGTTATTTCAGAAACCATGCTGAAACAGTTTGCTGGTGTTCAAGATGAATCATTACAGCTCCATGCATCTTATAGCAGCTATGACTATCGCGGAGGCTGGAATGCAGCTTGGGGTCTAATGAAGGATATCGAGCTAGTTACTAATAAGGGTTCTGTTTATCTGTTTAGTACTACTAACCCGAACGCTTGGTGGCAAGCTCTATCAAATTTGGAGCTCAAGGGTGTGGGCGAGCGTACTAGTGAAGGGTTTGGGCAAGTACGAGTATGTGATGAGTTTCATTTGATTTTTCGAGAGGCAGCAAAATGACAGAGTATTCAGAACAACAGCAGCAACTTATAATCCAGCGAGAGATCCGTCAGGAAGAGGATTACTTAGTGATTGCGATTCAAGAGGCTTTGGATGAAGCTAAATACGGTGACTTAGAGGAATCACAATTTCGGAATCTAGTTAGAGTTGCTGATACAACGGATAGCAAAGAAGTAATCAAAAACTTTTTGCGCTATCAAATGGGACGAGATAAGAAGTGGGGGCGTGGAAAAGATTCCCTAGCCGAAAGAATTATCCAAGACATCAATACAAAGCTTGCAGATAAAGCAAAGTCAATAATGGGCAAGGCTAACGTTTTCAATGAAGAAACAATTGAAAAAGCAATCACCCTAGAACTGATTCGTCGCTATTTTGGCTACGGTGCCCGATACCTCACGTATAAGCGTAAAGCTCAATCTTAAATTGTCCAAGATTTTCTCACAAACAGAATTATGCCTAGACTTGTAATTTCTACTGTTGGAACTAGCCTACTAACAAATCAAATTGATCCTGACTGTGATCTAGATTCATTGGAAAGTCAATTAATAGAAACAGTCAATTGTTCAGAAAAAGATTTTCAGAGGTATCATCCAGAACTTAGCTCTTCACTGCAAGATTTAAAGGATAGAGCAAAAAAGGCTTTATCTAAGAATGATGATGTATCCAGCTTCCGATCTGTATCTGCTGAACTTAACGGTATCTATGGGTTTTATTTCAATGATTTAGCTCAAGGGCGTGAAGATGCTCACCTGTTGATTGCGACAGATACAGCACAAGGTCAGTTGGCTGCAAACCTTTTGGCAGCACATTTGAAAAGCAAGGGTATTGACAACACTTCTGTTCTTCATGCTGATGAACTATCTATCGCCAGTAGTCGAATCTTCTCTGAAGGTATTGCCAAATTATTGCCCTATCTTCAACAAACAATTGAGGGTTACCGCTCGAGCAACTATCAAATTTGCTTCAATTTAGTAGGTGGCTTTAAAGCATTACAGGGTTTTTTCAATGTAATTGGGATGTTTTATGCTGATGAATTGATCTATATTTTTGAAGGATCTAACGAGCTTATTAAAATTCCAAAACTTCCAGTAAAAATCGATCCTACCCGGGTAGAACCTCATAAAGTTCCTTTAGCGATGATGGCTGTAGGTGATATTCGCACTTCGTGGGAAGAGGCAAAAAAAGTGCCTCAAGAGTGGACTTTACCTCTTGATCAGGAAATGACTTTGTCTACTTGGGGAAGTCTTGTGTGGAGCAGATGTAAAGAAACGCTACTCACAGATAAACTACTTGAATTCCCCAGGATTTTCTATGACGAATCTTTCAAAAGTGACTATCGTAGGCCTGTAGTCACTAAAGCGAGAAAAGTTGAACTTCATGAGAAACTTGCAAGAGTTGCTACGCAGCTAATGAAGTTTAATGGTGATACAAGTCGATTTGACCGTAACCTACACTACACAAGATATGAAGGTGGAAAGATTAACCACATTGATCATTTTTACGTTAACAACGATGATGGTTGGCGTGTGAGTTGTATTGCGAAGAATGGCAATTTGTATCTTCGCCACTATGGTGAGCACGATTATGTCAATAATAATCCATAAATCCATAGCAGATAAGGAGAGTGTTTGTAATTAAGCTAAAAAGTATTTCTATTCGAAATGTTCGAACTAGCTTATAGAAACTTGAAACAGATGGAGGATGAATAATGTTCGAGACTTTCCAAAGTCGGTTGGAGCTAACTGGCACGCTCACCACAGTGACAGCATTACGCATTAGTGCTGGACGCTCGTCAGAACCAATTGGTTCTGATCTACCTGTAGTCAAAGATGCTTTAGGGAGTCCACTCATTCCAGGTGCAAGTTTTAAGGGAGCGATGCGATCGCGTCTTGAAAGCTTTTTACGTGGAGTTAATGAATCATTTGCCATCGACCCTAATGAACTCACTTCTTCCTCCTGGCAAAACCAAATTAGAGAACTAAAAGAGCGATTTAAAGACAGCGATGAGAGTTTAACAGCCGAGATTCTAAAACGGAAAAATACAGATTTAATTTCGCATCTATTTGGTTCTCCCTGGCTGGCAGGCAAGCTTCAAATTCGAGATTTGAGCGTTCAGTCTAATGCTTGGTTTGGGCAGTATCAAGAACGAGATGGCGTTGCAATTGATCGGGATACAGAAACAGCTTCTGATGGTAAGCTCTATGACTTTCAGGTAGTTCCAGCCGGAACTCCCTTTGAGTTTAAAGCTGTGGTTGAGAATGCTAAAGAGTGGGAATTGGGCTTGTTGATGATTGGGCTTCACCAATTTGAAACGCAGCAAATTCCGTTAGGAGGCGGTAGTTCGAGAGGATTAGGTGTTGTGGAACTACAGTTAGATGAAATGATATGGATTAATCCAAGTAACCCTCAGGATCTCATTACTTATTTACAGCATTTGGCTCGTGGTGAACTTCAGCCTTACGTAAAATCTTCCCAAGAGATCGGGGCTCTGAAAGGGCAATGGTCGACAGCCTTAATTAATAAGTTAAACCAGGAGACTACGGATAGAGAAATTCATGCATAAAAAGTTAGTGAACCACTGCACGATCGATATCACCATTTCCCCCAATGGTCCAATGCTGATCAAGTCTGGTAAAGAGGGTGCAGACCCCACAAAGCCAGATATGGAGTTTGTAGAGACCTACTACCAAGGCAGAAAATCGATTTACCTGCCTGGAAGTTCCCTCAAAGGAGCCATTCGTGCTCATGCAGAGCGAATTGTCAGAACTATTGGGCGAGACAGCCGAGATTCTGGTAATCCTGATCTTCCTTGGGCAAATGACCCATTGAACGATAATTACGATTACCTTAATGATAAGCAGGATAAGCGGAAAAGGTTGCCATCTCATAAGCTGTACAAGGAGTCTTCCTTCACAGATCAGATGTTTGGTAATACTGCAATTGCTAGCCGTATTCGGATTGAAGATGCTTATCCTATTGATCTTGGAAAAATTAAACTTGAAGAACGGAATGGGGTAGCCATTGATCGCATCTTTGGTTCCGTTGCTGTAGGTCCATTCAACTATCAGGTTTGCACTAATGGCGAGTTCAAAACCAAAATCCATCTGAAAAATTTTACTCTGGCTCAACTAGGGTTAATCGGCTTAGTTCTGCGTGATTTAAACGATGGGTGGTTTGGGCTGGGATTTGCGAAGTCGAGAGGATTGGGAACAGTAACCACAAAACTTAATTCAGCTACTGTTCAATATCCTGGTTGCAGGTTGACAGGTAATGACAGCATTGAGATGTTCTCTCAGCAGAAATCCTGGTCTCATACGGCTTTGCTGGGAGCAGGAGAGTTTTTATCCGGCAACCCTTATGGGTTCCCAGATGGTGATTTTGATGAACAGACCGATGCTGATAATCCGATTACTGCTCAAACAATGGATCTAGACTTTGGGGTGCAATTAGTCTGGACAGGGTCAGATCAAGTAAAAGACCTATTTCGGCGAGCTGTCAGAGCTTGGAGCCGACCATTGGAGGTAGCTAAATGAGTTTTGCCGGTTACAGGTTGGTTGATTCTGTTGAAGAACTTAGAGCATTGATTGCTCAGTATGCGAATCGTCCGTCCAATTACTACTTCTTGCGTTGGCCACATTGTGTGAGTGGTATGAAAGCTTCCTTACCCAATGACTTCCCTAGCCCTGAAGGACAAATGTTCAATACTGCTCTGGAATTGCGGTGGAAACGTCAGGGCGAGGGCTACAGTTTGCTGCTCCTAAGTGAAACCCTCAGGGAAACTGAAGGATTTACGGCGATACCAGGAGATTGGGAAGCTATTAACCGCTCAGCGCAGTGCCATGAATCAAAAGAAACTCAATACCCTAAAGGATTTCATTTTGGAAATGGAATTGAGCCTAAGCGAATTCAACAACGTTATTTTCGCGATCGCAACACCGCCACTATTCACTTTGTTGCTCTCACTATTGCTAGTTAGCCATGACTAATACTCCTCGTCCTAAACCTCGATCTGGTAATCCCCCTACACCGCCTAATCGCCGTGCTTATGGCTCTGGTGATTCGTTGCCACCAAAACCCTATGAATTAATCTCATTTCCTGACAAGCCACCCTCGCTAAGATCTCCCGCAGGGCATCAGAATTATCTGAGAGATCGCCTTCATGGTTCTATATCTCTTTCTCTTAAGGTAGAAAGTCCTGTTCATGTCTCAACAGGAGTTGTTGTAATGGGTAGCGATATCAGTAGCCGGGTGCCATTAATCAAACCGATGGTGCAGGGCACGGATCAGCATCTATCGATTCAAGGCAGTTCTCTCAAAGGCTGTATTCGAGCGGTCTATGAAGCAATTACCAATAGCACTCTAGCCGTAGTAACCTCTCGGTATAGAGACAAAATCCCTACAGAGCGGTTGCCCTGCCGGGATAAAAAAAAGCTTTGCCCTGCCAGTCAAGTATTTGGTGCATTGGATTGGCAAGGATTGGTTGAGTTTAGTGATGCTAAGTGTGAAAGTAATGGTTTTACCACGGGTTTCATGCCTTCTCTCTATCGCCCTCGTCCTGATCAACGCAGCGCCTATTTTGTACGTGGTCGAGTAGCAGGTCGCAAGTTTTACTATCACGCTGTCAGAGCGATCGACCCAGGACAAAGAGGTATTCCAGTGCAGCAAGCTGGAAAAGCTTATACCTTCACAACACAGCTAAGTTTTAAGAATTTAACGAAAGCGGAATTGGGAACGTTACTGGTTGTGTTGGGACAAGATCCAGAGTATCCGATTGTGCTCAAAGTTGGTGGTGGCAAACCAATTGGCATGGGTACGATGACCGTTATGGTGAATGAGATCAAAGAAGTTGAAGGGATACAGGCGTTACGCGATCGCTACTCTGCCTATACCGTTGCTGAATCCGAAACTTTGACGGGCAATCGCCTTCAACAGTTTATGCAGCAAATGATCCAGTCGGCTCACCAGGACTTGATTGAGCACTCGCAGCTAAAACAATTGACCAATGTGTTGCGTTATCCCACTGATCGTGAGCCACCAGCAGGCATGTACTAACTTCAGGAGTTGGCTATGGACACTGTAACCGAAACTCAATCTACAGTAATGACTGAATCCCATTGGCAGAGTGCTCACGCGATCGCCCAGACATTGGTCAAACAAGAAACTGACGTGAATGAGTTAGGGAAAACGATTGCGTATCTCCGCAGTGCCATCAACCTAAATCAGGCTGAGGCTGGAGCACGATTTTTCAAATATCTCAAAACTCTCGTTAACAATGGTAGAACAATCGGTCACAGTGGGCGAACGCTAGATTACTACCGTACTATTGAAAAAGCTTGTAGTGACTACCTACTTTCCTATCAAACAAAGCCTGCCACTATGCTACACATCTTAGGCTGGGTAGCTCGTTTGATGCGTTATTACCGAGAAGGAGGGGCGATCGAAGAAGATCTAGAGGCTCTTGCGAAGCGAGCCCCAACTATCTCTCCTCAAGTTCTTGAATCCGAACGGCAAGCAGAAATTCAGGCAGTTGCTCAAACTCAAAACTTTCAGTTAAGACAACAGGTAGAAGCAGTGATTAAAACAATTAAAGGTAAAGCAGTGACCTATGAACTACCAGGAAGCATAAAACTCACTGTCAAGGAGCCGAAAAAGTATAGCGATCTAGAGGTAGGGCAAGTTGTGACAGTGGAAATTTTAGAGATTCGAGAGAACGGAATTCCCAAAAAAGTGCAATGGGTTGGATGAGCTTCGCACCTCATTTCAAGCTAGACGTTAGCTTAACTTAAATCCTCTGAAACTCTCTATCTTAAACACGTTGCTCCCATTATGGATGAAACTCAGTTACGTAAATTACTAAATCAACCAAACGAAACTGTGAAGCTTGAATTTAAGAGTGAAATGTACAAGTTAGAAGGACAGAGGAGTAAATTATCGTGGAATGAACTTGTTAAGGATATCATAGCTCTGGCAAATGGAAATCTTGGGACTGCCAACGAGTATGGTTACTTAATTATAGGAGCCGAAAATACACCAAAAGATGGAATAAGAGGAACTAATGATGTTGGCGACATAAAGATAAAGGACAGGCAGATTCTACAAAAAATAAACGAATTTTGCGACAAATATTTCCAGGCTTTAAGTTGCGATACAGTAATACTAGATGGGAAGCGAATATTTGTAATTTCCATACCGCCTAGTGACTACCTATATGAGTTAAAGAAACCACTAACTGTAAAAACAGATGGAGGAACAAAGGAGTTTTCTAAAGGAAGCATTCTCCTCCGAGGTTTTGATGGAGAAGAAATATACAAGGCTAATGACGAAGAAAGATGGAGAATAAGGGAAGAAAAAGAAAATAGGCATAAACAAGAAAGTGAGCTATATAAAAGACTTGTTAATTATCAGAATATTGAGAATGAAATTAGGGAAGGTCGATTATTTCAGCTTCTCGAAAAGTATTCTACTGTTTTCAATCTTGAGCCGACTCTTACTAGAGAGCAAAGAGAAGAACTTTGCTTGATTCAAGCAGCGCTTAGATGCTCTGACAAGGCTTTAAATCAGGATTTTGAACAATTAGCATGCCAGATAACAGGAAGGCTAGCCTCCTGTCAATTGCTAAATGTTCAAACGATTCTAAAGGGCATAGAAGAACATCAAGGAGATCGAGAACGATGCTGGCTAAAACCTCTTTCTACTAGCTTAAAGCCTCCAATTGCATCTTTGCTTCATTCACTTAAAGGTCATAGAAGACCAATTCAAGCTTTAATAGCTGATGCCAGTTCTGAGAAACTTGTTTCTGTATCTTCTGATGGAACTCTTAACATATGGGATTTGAATAGTGGGAATCTCTTAAAGACTTGGCATATAGATAATGAACAAATCAGTATTTTAAGTATCACACCTGATAGTAAGAAAATCATTATAATATCTGATGATTTTGCCCTGCAAGTCTGGGATATAAGCACAGGCAATCTCATTTTTTCATTGGAGGGTCATCAAGCTGAAATTAATGCCATCGCTTTCACGCCAAGCAGTGAGAAGATAATTTCAGCTTCTGATGATAAAGCACTGCGAGTCTGGAGCTTAACCGATGGAGAGTGTGTATATGATGCAAAATTGGATAATCCTATTTCTAGCTTAGTCATTTCTAAAGATGGAAAATATGGCTTTTTGGGAGTAGATACAACCATTTATGCTTGGCAGCTATCTAGTGAAAGCTTGATCAAAGTTGATGTGCTTCTAGAACAATTACATGAAAGCCAAATTACTATTCTGATTTTACTTCCTGACCAAGATAAGCTCATTTCAGCGTCAGACGATGAAACTTTAAGAATTTGGGACTTAAAGAAAAATGTATGCCAAGCGGCTTTATCAGGATATTTTATTAAAGATGCTGCTGTTGCTCCTAATGGTAGTGTAGTTATTTTCAGTGATGATGAAAATTTGATTCGGATATGGGACTATGAAAGAGATGTAATAGATATTCTCGATGACACTGAACAGCCAGTAAGTATGTGGACTCTAACTCCAGATGGAAAACGAGTTGTCACCGTCCCATCTAATGCTAACTTCTTCAATGAAGTAATTTATATTTGGGATCTTGAGAGTAGACAGTACTTAACGGAACTCCCAGATCATAGAGCACCCATATTCAAAGTGATAGGCACTCCAAATAGTGAAAATTTCATTTCAGCTTCAGAAGACAAAATACTTAATATTTGGAGTTTGCTGAATAATCAATTACTACAAGTGGCAGAAAAGCATGTTAGTGAAGTTAGAGATATTTTAGTAAGTCTAGATGGAGAACATGCGATTTCCTTTTCTGATGATCAAACCTTAAAGCTTTGGCAGATTAGTGATGCTTCCCATCTAAAAACTTTTGAAGCAGATGGTCAAGTTAATAACCTGTTAGTTCTTGAGAAGCAAGTTGTTTTCACATCTGAAGATGAAAGCAGAAACAATGTGTTTTGTATTTCAAATTTTTTATCAGAGAGTGCTCGACCAACTTTACTTGGTCAGCATTCCAGCTTCATTAATTCTATTGTTGTTACACCTGATAGCCAATATGTAATTTCTGCATCAGATGATAGTTGCAATAACTTGAAAGTGTGGGATTTAGCTTCTGAAGTTCTTTATAAGCAGCTTGAGGGACATAGCGATTCAATCAAAACTTTAGCCATAAATTCTGAAAAAAAATGGCTGATATCAAGCTCAGCTAATAAAACTTTAATTTGGGACTTGAAAAATTTTGAACGCCTATATACGTTTGAGGGAAAATCAGCATTTTTTAGTCAGTTGAATAGGTCTCGTAATAAAATAATTACTCCTAGGGGGCGTTATTATATTAGCGCAGGTAATTTAGATTTAGAAAATGATTTAGGTCTAAAAACAGATGATTTAAACCTAAACATTTGGGATTTGCATACTGGTCAGTCGCTATATACCCTTAGAAAGGACGACCAAGTAACAGCCATTGCAATCGATCTGGCTCAAAAATACTTGATTTCGACAAATTATAATAATGACTTAGAAGTTTGGGACATTCAGAACAATAAGCGGAGGCGCTCTTTTGCTGCACACTCTCAAATTATTACATCTATAGTTATTGCATCCAATAACCGTTATGCCGTTTCAACGTCTAATGATTGTACTCTGAAAGTTTGGGACTTGAAAGAACTTGAAAGTGAGGATTTTGAAAGTGGAGAAGTACTAAAACCAATTACTATATTCACAGGAGAAAGTGAAATAAAAACTTGCGCTATCTCACCTGAAAATATCATCATTGCAGGTGAGAAATCTGGGCGGGTACATTTTCTAAGACTTCAGGGAACCTAGATGAGAATAGGTACGAGGTAGGGCAATGTAATTGCGGTCGCTCCCCCCACTCCTGCATCTGCTGCCGCACCCATGCTCGAACCGATCGCCGTAACGCCAATCGCCCCTCAGAGCGCTTTGCCTCAATCAGCCGAGATAGAGCAGCAATATCCAATTGCGGAAAGATGCTGCTGCATTCTACCTCAACATACTGCTCATCCTGGAGGTGATAGATCCTCAGTCTGCCAGTGTCACAGCACCAAAGTTCCGGTACACCCAAACGGGCATAAATCGGAAACCGCTCCAACGATTGACTCGTCACATCAATCTCTAGCGCCAGATCGGGCAGTGGGTCTTGAGTCAGATCGAACTGCAACTTACCGCGAATTCTGGCTTCATTCTGGAAATAAAAGCAGTTATCTGACTCTAAGCCTGCTTGCTTTGCCTGTTTTCGCCAAGTGGTCGAACCATAGCTCTCATAGTTCAGGTCGAGCGTTTCTGCCATGTCTTTGATTGCATCGCCGATCGTTTCCTTGAAGTATTCGTGTTCTGGCAAAGGAGCCATAATCTCTAAGAGTCCATCACAATACGCTACTCGCTCACTCCGACGATCTCCCAACTCCTGCAAAATCGCCTCAAATTCTTCCCAACTGACCTCGCGCAACAGCACCCGTTGCCCCGGTGGAACCTGAATTCGTTGAATCGGAATCTGCACGACCATCCCCGTTTCCTCTGAGAGAGTAGTGCTTCTAGTTGCCATTTCCTCTAATCTTAAGCTAACCGTCTGTGATTGCTGTCCTATGTACCTCGTCACCACCAACGCCGATCGTATCCCCACCGACCATCAAATCATTATGGTCGATGGCACTGTCCCCGATTGGGAAGCGAAACCGGGCGACCTGCACTGGGATCATCATCGCCCCAGTGGAGCCGATATCCAGATCGATGAAATTCCCACTCCCAATGAGCGACCGCTGATCGAAGAACAACCCACACCCCAACCTCCTTGCTTCGTCACCACAATGGTCGATGCCGATGCCTGCTGTGCTGCGGCTTGGGTACAGCTACCGCGTGAGGTACTGACCGATGAAACGGTGACAAAATTTAAAGCGATCGCTTGGGATTGTGATCATCTTACGGTTCCAGAAGCACTGAAGTCGTATGCGGAGTTTGCTGCCAAAGCTGTTGTGGCGCTTAAAAACTCTAGCGACGGGATCGCTGCCGATCTTGGATTACCCCCGGAACGCAAAGAGTGGGCAAACGAACATTGGGAGGCCTATTCCTCAGAAGCATTT
This sequence comes from Cyanobacteria bacterium FACHB-DQ100, assembly GCA_014695195.1. Lineage (NCBI taxonomy): Bacteria > Bacillati > Cyanobacteriota > Cyanobacteria bacterium FACHB-DQ100. The sequence continues at coordinate 21,403 of JACJNW010000018.1, forward strand.
CGGCGGGGAACAGAATGGCTAATAGAAGCCGCACAGGGAGATCGTCTCTATCCAGGCGAGGGCGGAGAAGCAGATGATTACTGGCAGCAGATTGAAGCGGATGCGCAGATGCTGATGGACGATCATCGAATTCAATTTGTCCCCACCAATCGGGGGGAAATAGCAGTCTGCGATCAAAAGAGTACCAGCTATGCGATCGATCCAAGATCGTTTTACCATGCCATTCCCAAGCTGCGCGAGGCATCGGCAGATCCTCTACGTCCTGAAGCCGTCACGATTCGAGATCATCGCTCAGGCGGTACGCAATACACGCTGGGCAGCATTCCTCTACATCCACAGCAGCACACGCTCGATTTTACTCAGGGGATATTCGATCGCCTCACCCAAGCAGAACAAGCGAAAGATCCAAAATCGGGCACATGGGGCGGGCGGCGCACCGTTGGGGGATCTCCCTGGAATACGCCTTCTCAGCTCACTCTAGAAGAAATCATTACCCTGCTGGACTAAATCGCGTTCTGGCAGGGGCTCTGCAGTCACCCTCGTTGTAGTTCACGATGACAGACTTCAAGACTTGTGACATTCATTCTCTCTTTCAGAGATTAACAGGATTCTCTCCGCGCCAATTTCAACATCAAACCATTACCACCATTCTTTCTGGAAAAAATGCGCTGCTGCGTGCCCCAACGGGCGCAGGCAAAACCGAAACCGCGATCGCTCCATTTCTCTTTGCTAAAGCCATAGGGCTTGAAGCGTTTCCCAACAAGCTGATTTATGTTGTTCCACTCAGAACGCTAGCCACTAGTTTGCGTGATCGCGTTGAGCAATATGTTAGAGACTGGGAAGCGATCTATCCGACCAAACGCCCTTTAGCTGTCACTTTGCAAACGGGTGAAAATCCAGAAGACCCCCGGTTTGAAGGTGATATTATCTTCTGCACGATTGACCAATTGTTGAGCAGCTTCCTCAGCATTCCCTACTCGGTCGGTCGGGGTTCTGCGAATGTGAATGCAGGCGTTGTGTTTGCTGCCTATCTTGTGTTTGACGAACTGCATCTACTGGATCCAGATCGCTCATTTGCAACGACCTTAGAACTCTTAAAGCAGGTACAGGGGATTTCTCCTTTCCTGCTGATGACTGCAACCCTGACAGAAGAACTTGCAGAGCAAATTTGCCAGGAACTTCAATCACTCACTCCTCGGCAAAAGCAATCCTCAACAGAAGCCATTCAACTGATGACTGTTGTAGACGAGGATCTGAGGGTGATCGAGACTCGTCAGCGATATTTTGAGGCGGCAGATCTCCCGCTGACTGCTTCAGCTATCGTACAGGATGTGCTAAAGCATCAGCGCCAGCGGGTGATTGTTCTTTGCAATACCGTCGCTCAAGCTCAGGGTCTCTTTCAGGACTTGCAAGATGAAGTGAGCGGTCAGCTAATCAAAGTCTCACTGCTACATTCGCGATTTCTATCTCGCGATCGCAAACAGAAAGAAACTAACCTAAAACAAAGATTTGGAAAAGCCGGATACCAAAAGCAAGATGGATATTGTCACATTCTGATTTCAACTCAGGTGATTGAAGCGGGAATAGATCTCACCTGTGACGTGATGCACACCCTGCTATGCCCGATGAATTCCCTTCTGCAACGAGCAGGGCGCTGTGCGCGGTTTTCTCATCAGACCGGATGGGTGAAAGTGTATCGCGAGGTGCAAACCAGTGGAGCTCTAACTGAAATCACTCAATCTGAAGACGATGACGATCGCATTGCTGAAGTTGAACAGCGATCGCGGCGAAGGTTTCTTCCTTACGAAGATTCAGTTTGTGAGCTAACTTGGACGGTTTTACAGCGAACAACTCATCTAAACCTGTCAGTTGGGTATGAGATTGAAGCACGTTGGGTCAACGAAGTGCATGAAGCAGGAGATCAGCAGCAGGCGAAAAAACGGCAGGAAAATGCATCAGAGTTTCATAAACTGTTTCGCAAAGCTATCTTCGAGGGAGAACAAGTTGCCCAAAAATTGATCCGTCTGGTGGACAATCGCAGCATTTTTATGGTTGAAGAGCAGCCGACGATTGATCTAGATTTGCCTGAAGTCGATTTACAAGGGCTAGAAGCCTTCTCTCTGCCCAGAACAACGCTGCTCAAAATCTTCCGCGAGTTTCAAGAGAGCCATGCTCAAGATTGGATTTTCAAAGAAATTGTGCAGCCTGAGAAAACCAGTGAGGGCTACAGTTTGCCTGTTGCTAGACCGATTACGGATCAGCGCGCAATTAGCAATAGTATCCGATTGCTGGTCAATCCGACCTATGTGGACTATGACGATCAAATTGGCTTGCAAATTGGTGCGGAGGTCGAAGGAAACTATCGCTCTCAGGTGAAAACCGTCAAATCAGATCGGCAGGAATACCGCTATCGCATGGATACCTATGTGGGTCACTTGGGAAGGATTTGGACGTGCTGGAAGCACCCTTTTCCGCTGATTCAACCCCAGTATCAAAGTATGCGGGATGAGCAGTTGAAAGCTGGAGGACGGTTTATTCGACACACGTTCTTTACTGATGCAACGCAGAACCAGGCAGAAGCACTATTTGAGCTCCTCGTTCTTCTAGCCGTCATCACTCATGATCTCGGGAAACTCCAGGTTCAGTGGCAGTCGGCGATGCGAGGGTGGCAGGCGATCGCGCATCAGCATTTCAAGGGCTCTAATCCAAAGGATTACCTGATTGCCCATACGGACTACGACCCAGCTGATGACCAGCAAAAAGACAACGAGGGAAGAACTCAAAAAGAGAGCCTGAAAGCGTATGAAAAGCGAAATGCGCGTCCGACTCACGCGATCGAAAGTGCGTTTCTGGCAGGTGAAATTCTGGAAACCACATTGATTCCTGTGTTAGAGAACGTTTTTCAAGCGAGTGCTGAGGTGAGTGATTGCTTCTGCACTGTCGTTGAGATGGTAGCGGGAAGGCATCACTCGGCCTGGGCAAAAGGTTGGGAATCGGATACGCTCGCAGAAATCAGGCGTGACCCACGACGTCGCGGCAAACTGCAGCTGCATGGGAGAACAAATGAAGCGATCGCTCAAAGCTGGCAACGGCTTCTAACCCCAAATCTTGTGCAAATTCTCTTGCTGACTGTTGAGCCTCCTGTACTCTCTCAGCAGGCCTATCCAGCGGGAGAAATTCGACTCAACGGCTTTATGGATCAGATGGAATATCAACAGCTCTACTGGCTTGTCGTGCGAGGGCTGCGAATCTGTGATGGGCGATCAGTTCAGATCTAGAGATTTGACTCGCTTTATTCAGGGTGTGAAATGGTTAGGCGGATGGGGCTAGGATTGCTACATATTAAACTTTATCGGAAATAGCAAGCAGTAGAGCTTCAAACTGGTTTCCTAGTTTCTCGTCAAACTAAGCGAATTTCAACTGGCGGTGGTCGAGACGAAAATTATGCAATCCACACGCCGTTTCCATCACTTGATCCACATAGTTCTCCTTACGATTCCGAAATTTCTGCATCACAATCGCAGACCGCTTGATGCCGCCAATGTGATGCTCAATCGGCACTCGTTGCTTGGAAATCAGTCGATTCAGTTGTTTTTCTGCGTCGGTCAGTTCTTGGTTACGCGGCTTCTTCTTCGGTTGCAGCACAATCACGCCCGTGGGTGCAAAGCCTTGAAAGCCCGTATCTTGCTACAAGCGACTGCCTTCTGGAAAGCGGTAGCCTTCTTCATCGGCTATCGCTTTGTCATGCTTTTTACCCTCGTAGGTCTTGCTCAAATACTTTACTTTGCCACGACGTTCAGCAATCAGAGTGTTCTTCACTGCATGGGCTTTCCGTTTGCCGCTGTAGTACTTTTTTCGTTCCTCCTTGTCCTGCGGACGATTAATCGTTCGGTCTGTCCCATCAATCACAAATTCCAGTGCTGGGCACTCATTCAAGATTGCTTCGAGCTTACGAGCATCCCGTTCGGGTAACTGTTTCTCATATCCCAAGGCTTGATTCAGCACGCCACTCAGCTTATGTATCCACTCATTCGCCTGCGGTTGTCCCATTCCAAACAGGTAGCCTTGTACCTCCTGGGTCGGGTACAACCGGAAGTACACTAAGATGAATAGCAGCTTGTCGCGATCTGCTTTCAGTTGTCCGGGTCGTCCACCCCCGTAGCTGCGTTGTCTTGTCTTCCCTTTGAGGTGATGTTCCACCACGTAGGCTTGCCAAGCTTGCTCGAACGATGGCAACAAGTCCTCAAACTCACTCAGGCTGATTCCGGTTAAGCTCTGAAAGATGCGGGGTTTGTTTCTCAAGCTTTGGTAGTTCAACATCACAATCGTTCTGAGAAGAAATTGAATTCTTGCTGTTCAGCTTAACTTATTTCCGATGAAGTTTATTCAACTCTGAGGCGGTTTTCATCGCTTCATACGTAACGGCTCGGAAATAGCCTCTTCCAAGGGTAGGTATTCTCTACTAAGGCTCAAATATTTAGACAACATCCATGAGTGGAGCAAACTCATGACCAAAACGCTTCGGGTTCCCAAGCTGTTTGGGACGTATGCTGATATGTTTCTCATGCTTGGAATAGTTCAGGTCGCTCAACAGATTCAGAGAGGTCTTTATGGCTTAGAGAAAATCATCCTTTGCGATCGCGGAACAGCTTACGAACTGAGTCTCGCGCAAGACATCCCCACAGATGAAGCTGCTAATGTGGCATTCTTCCATCTATTTCAGCCGGTCAAAGGTGCGAAAACCGATGTGTCTGGACTTCCACCGGATACCGATTTCTTTGACACCGTGAAGGAGTCCCAAGACCGTACTCGGTATCGAGAGTGGATGAGACTCCCTGCGAGTGAAAAACAGAACCTGCGTGAGGCAGAGCAACCCGAACCAGGATTTGATCCCCGAACGCAAAATGGAGTGATCTTGACCTCGATGCGGCACGATCGTAACCATAATGCCCTGTGGCTATCTGCCTTCGAGTTGCAATCCAATTTTGGGGCACTCCTAGCAGCGATTCTAGATGCATTTGATATCGCGAATTCTCCAGATGCAAGCGTGGCTCAATCGATCGCGGAGCGATTTAAGCAACGATCGGGTAAAAGCTTGCCCAAGCCCGGAAGCGCAGTTAAAGTGTTTCTTCCCACTTCCGTTCAAGGCGTGAATCGTTCTAAAGCAGATAGTAACCAGCTTGGAAGCAGCCAAACCGAGGAATGGGTCATCCTCTGGCTGATTGCCGCAGGTCTGCTTGAATTTGGTTTGTCAGAACGAGTCAAAGTTGCTGAGAGTACCTATGATTGGCGAGTGGTTACACTGGAGCCAAAAGAAATCTCGCTCTCTGACTACAGTGCTGCATTGACCGATCTGCGGAAAACCAATCCTCCAAGCGGTGCGTTTGGAGTTGCTCGGTTTGATGCAGAAATCGTACTGAAATTCTGCCAAACGCTTTTGAACGCACACCCTGCAAACAGCGTTGTTATACAACCCCAAGGACGCAGGCAGCGAGGCAGAGGAACCTCAATCAAAAGAATTGTCGGTGGCTTTAGCGGTACACACTTCAACTCGAAAGGGCAAGTCTATGGTGTAAAGGAGATCTTTAGTCTGGGTTTACCGGACTGGATTCGCCCTGCCAATCAGCAGGAGATTGGTGAGTATCAGGATGTATTGCTAGAGCATTTGAGCGTGGTGCGATCGCTTTCTGCCGACGAAGGGCACAGTGAACTGCTTGCTGCCTACCGAGATTTCATCGCAGGTTCAAATCTAGATCAATTCTTTCGATTCCAGGTGAGCTATGCCGACTATATCGTCAGGCAACTCGCTGATCCCAAACATAGGTTTTCACCCGCTCGATTTTCTAAACAAGGACTCGACATTATGACTCAAAGCTTCACGTCGCTGAAAGGCGACAAAGACTGGAATCTGACTGAGATCACAGAGAATCCGGGATTTCTTCGGATTGCGAAAGCGATCAATAGTGCCACAGTCTATGCCGGAAAAGATGAACATGGTTGGGAAAGACGGTATGGACTGGCTCAGCGACTGAGCAGTCAATCTGGTTCCAAAAAAGATTTCATCATTGAAATCACATCGTTTCTTGCAGATTACGAAAACGAGAATCTGCGAATTGATGAAGAACTGCAAAAACAAGGCAGACCTCGCCGAATTTGGACAACAAAAGAGGACTTAGACCATCTCATTCATCTAATCGAGAAGTTTGGCTCCAGTCTAGTTGGCAATTTGTTGATCGCCTATGGCTATGCAAAAGGCTGGGGTAAAGCTGTCGACCACAAAGCGCCAGGCTCACAGAATTCATCCGACACCGATCAAGAAGCTGCATAAGGAGGACTTAAACAATGGCTCAAGCGCATCAATTTCCGGTTTATTCAATCGCAGTCAATGGTCAACTATCGTGGCAGCTTCATGCATTGAACAATGAGGGTAATGAAGGCAATCAGTCTCTAACCCGCCGTTACTACGTGATCGGCAAGAACAATCCTGAGCCGCAGTATGTCAATGGCGTGTCTGGCGATATGCTGAAGCACATTCAGGCAAAACACTTGCATCGCATTGCGATCGAGAGCAGTTTATCCCTATCAGAAGGCGGCAAACGGTTTAATCCTGATCGCGTGGGCTACGACATTGAAGCTCAGAAAGACACCTTCTTCTCGGCACAAGAGACGAATCTGATCACCCGTACCGACAAAGTTCTCAAGCTCTGCACCATGAGCGATTTAGAAGGGTTTATGGTGACTGTGAAAGGTGGACAAACGCTCAAGCGTGAATCGGTGATTGAGTTCGGAACCGTGGTGGGAGTACCCACCCTAGTTAAAACCCAAAGCTACTTTCACGCAAAGTATGGTGAAGATAATCCCACACCTTACAATGTGCAGGTGAGTTCTGGCTTGTATGCGACGGTGTTAAACATCGAAGCCTTTCGCATCGGCTACAATCCCCATAACTTCAGCTATGCGATCAACAAAGCAGAATCAAAGCAACGATTGGATGCACTGCTGAAGAGCGTGCTGTATACGTTCTTGCAGCCTAATGGAGCCAAGCGTAACACTCATCTTCCTCACCCAGATGGTTTTTCAGGCGTGATCACCGTCAGTACAAAGCGCTGTCCTGCACCGATGGTTAGCCCACTTCAGCCGGATTTTGAGCGGCAGATTGAGAGCCTTGCTCAAACCCTGAATCGATTGAACGGTGAGGGCACGATTCGCCTTTATCCATTTGACACCCTTGCACAATTCGCAGATCAAATTGCCACCTTGATCGAGCAAGCGCAACCCTGGGAGAGTGACCATGCCGAAGCGGGAGAGTAAACCGAAAGACACTCAGGCAGTCGGAGGGTTAGGGGAAGCAACATGGCTGACGGTCAGCTATCAGCCTGTGAGCTTGTTTTCTCTAAAGCGATCGGATGCGACCAGTATGGCGGCACGATCAAACCTGGTTCCGACTCCCTATGCGATTAAAATGGCGCTTCTGCGAGTATTGCTTGAGGAACAGGGCAAGCAGCATCAAGAGAACTTCGATCTCTGGATCAAACAAGAATTTGCTTGGATACGGGATTTGCAAGTGTTTATGCTGCCGCCAGAAAAGCTGATCGTCAACCGCAACGGGTATAAGCTGCGCTACTACGACCAGACGGCGGATAAAGCAGATAAGAGCCGTTCCACCCTGCCCCTGCAAGATGGATTTGTCTTTCGCGAGTGGATACATTTGGAAGGCAATCTAAAGATTTGCGTGGGACAGAGCGATCGTCTGGTGGAATTAGAACATCTCTTTTCTCAAATCAACTACTTTGGCAAGCGAGGTTGTTTTTTCCAATACCTGCCCGATGAAATTCAGCGATCGAATGAGCCTGGATTTCAGGCAACTCCAGAACCAGGATTCACAGTACAGCCGATGGATGATTTAGGCGCAAAAGCCACCTTCAATCGCATCAATCCATTTTCAACCGAGAAAGCTCAACTCGATCGAGATCGCGTGATCAAACCGGGATTACTTCCGCTCCAACTCACCTCTACAAGTGCGCGTTATGACCTTTACATCCGACATTGAGTCAAACATTGCTGGACTGAGCGTAGTCCTAAAATCGAGTGTTGCTCCCCGCAAGCTCACCTCGCTCAAGGGCTGGTTGTCTGAGTTTGATCCGGCTCCAAGCTGGATTCCTCTGATTCCGAGAAATGGCGTAACCCGCGTAATGGCAGTACTTCCACAGACTCAGCCCTATCCAGAACTAATGCAAACGATTTGCCGTCAGATTGGAACAAGTACGACGATCGAGTGGCAGGGTCGCCCCTACGATATGACTGGAGTAGAAGTCGATTCTCATTCGCTCCATATTCTGCAAGTTCCGATCAGCGTTAGCGCAACATTGCCACCCACCTTAGGTCGAGCAATTCATGCCCTTTGCCTACGCTGGATTGGATTTGCAGATGAGGCGCTTGCCACTCAGCTACATCGGGCTGATGCTTTACCGATGACGCTGACAATGCGATCGCTCTCAGCCAAGCAGATGGTGTTGCGGATTGGACTCCTGCAAAAAGATCTCTTAGCACCATTACTTTGGGGACTGAGCCAGGATCTCGGGTCCGAAATGACCCTGACTGACATTCCTTGTCGCATCGGCAGAAACATTGAGATTCTGCAAACTAGCAGTTACGAAACGCTGTCGCAAGTTCCGTCCCAACGGGTGATTGATCTGCAATTTCTCACCCCCACGAGCTTTAAGCAGGGAAAAACAATCCAGCCCTTTCCCTTACCTGATTTAGTCTTTAGCAGCTTATTGCGGCGCTGGAATAGTTTTGCACCGCTTGAGTTACAGTTTCCTGAGCAAGAGTGGAGCGGAGTCACAGCAGCTTATGACCTCAAGACCTATGCACTTAAGATGAAAGGTGGCGCAGAGATTGGAGCGCAAGGATGGGCAAGGTATGAATTTAGCAATGAAGCACAAGCTCAGGTTGCAGCCGTATTGTCTCAATTTGCTCAGTTTGCGGGAGTGGGACGCAAAACTGCAATGGGAATGGGTTTAACCAAGCAGCTCGAGGCGACAAGGCAGAAAGGTTAGCGCTATTCTGCTTTATTCAACTCAATAGCTTAGCGGCTGGGGGCTTGCCATCAATTATCATTTCAAACTATGACAGAAGACTACTTGCCCCTAGCGTATCTCAATGCTTGGGAGTATTGCCCCCGGCGCTTTTATTTTGAGTACGTGCTGGGCGAAATGGAAGACAACGAACACATCATCTTGGGTCGTCATCTGCATCGCAACATCAATGAAGAGATTGTGGTGCAAGAGGGCGATACGCGCATTCACCAACAGCAGTGGGTGTGGAGCGATCGTCTTGGGGTCTCTGGCATCATTGATGCCGTTGAGGAGCGAGCGGGTGAGCTCATCCCGATCGAATACAAGAAGGGCAAGATGGCAAAGCA